>NZ_JAPCJD010000003.1:0-124151 GCF_027707845.1 Aeromonas sp. QDB14
ATGAGTCATCCCTGACCCCTTGAGGGTCCTAAAGGGCCGTTGGAGACCACAACGTTGATAGGTGGGGTGTGTAAGCGTAGCGATACGTTGAGCTAACCCATACTAATTACCCGTGAGGCTTAACCATACAACACCCAAGAAGTGTTTCTGGCCTTGTAGCGAATACGAAACTACTTACGTCAGCTTTCTCAGATTGAAGATTTTGCCTGGCGGCAATAGCGCAGTGGAACCACCTGACCCCATGCCGAACTCAGAAGTGAAACGCTGTAGCGCCGATGGTAGTGTGGCATTCGCCATGCGAGAGTAGGACACTGCCAGGCACCCAATTTTAGATTACGCATTGAGCGTGGTCTTTACCGGTTAGTGTGCTGATATGGCTCAGTCGGTAGAGCGCATCCTTGGTAAGGATGAGGTCCCCAGTTCGATTCTGGGTATCAGCACCATTTTCAAGCAGTACAGCTTTTGCCTGACGGCAATAGCGCCGTGGAACCACCTGATCCCATGCCGAACTCAGAAGTGAAACGCGGTAGCGCCGATGGTAGTGTGGCATTCGCCATGCGAGAGTAGGACACTGTCAGGCACCTATTCAGAAGAGGCCTCCCATTCGGGAGGCCTTTTTGCATTTCTGTCCTCCCGCCGCAATTCCCTGCTTCTATTTCAGTAAAAATGCTGGGCTATCAAGGGATTGCTCGTTACTCTTTAGCCGTTGCCCGATGAACACGTGATGCTGCCTGCGAGGTATTGATGGCTACGTTGAAGGAAATTGCACAGGAGGCGGGGGTATCGCTTGCTACCGTATCCCGTGTGCTGAACGAGGATCCCAGCCTGAGCGTCAAGGACGAGACCAGGCAGAAGATCTTCGAGATTGCCGAGCGGCTGGAGTACAAGACCAGCAGCGCCCGCAAAGGGGTGCACAAGAGCAAGCTGCAGCTCCTGGCTGTCTACGCCTATCCCCAGAGCACCGAGGTCAACGATCCCTATTACCTCGCCATCCGCTATGGCATCGAGACCCAGTGCACCCGCCTCAACATCGAGTTGACCCACTGCTACAACGGTGCCGAGGGGCGTGAGCTCTCTGCCGTCGATGGCATCCTGGTCATCGGCCATCTGCCGGAAGAACGGCTGGCCGTGCTGCGCGGCCTGTCTGCCCAGCTGGTGTTCGTGGATTGCCGCTCTCAGGGCGATTTTGACTCGATTGATGTGGATCTGGCACTCATCAGCCAGCAGGTAGTGGACTTCTTCATCGCCGAGGGCCATCAGCGCATCGGCTATATCGGTGGCCAGGATGATGGCCCGGATCTGCGGGAACTCGCCTTTCGCGATTATGGCCAGCGGCTTGGGGTGGTACAGGAGAGCGACCTCTATCGCGGAGACTTCTCCAGCGCTTCCGGCTACAAGCTGGCGAAGGAGATGCTGGCCGGGGATTGGCCCAGGGCGCTGTTCGTGGCCTCCGACTCCATCGCCATCGGCGTGCTGCGTGCCATCCACGAGAAGGGACTGGCGATTCCCCAGCAGATCGAGCTTATCAGCGTCAACGATATCCCGACCGCCAAGTTCACCTTCCCGCCGCTCTCCACGGTGCGGATCCACTCCGAGTTGATGGGCTCCCAGGGAGTCAATCTGTTGGTCGAACGGCTACGTGACGAGCGTGATATTCCCCTTCGGGTGCTGGTACCGAGCAAGTTGACCCTGCGTGGCACTACGCGCTGATTTTAGTAAAATACCCTGCATTTTAGTCGTGCCATCTTGCGGTGGTGCGACACCCCTACCAAGCAAACTGCTTTGCCATATCATCCAATGACGTCACATCACAATGTTTTATAGTTGATTTTACTGCCATTCAGCCAGCTATCATCAACATCCATGCCACACCCATCCGCCCTATTCCCTTTTATCTTCCGCTTCTGATCTCGCTCACAAAACCATCCGCTCACTGTGATCAGGTTAAAACTTTACCTATTCAAAACTGATATTTAGTAAATATTTATCTAGAGTTTACCCAGTTAACGTTGCCTTGTTCCGGGAGGACATGTGAATAACTGGGAAAACGTCCAATTCGTTGGTGAAAACAGGCTGGCTCCGCGTGCCTACTTCTTCTCTTATGCCGACCACGCGCTGGCGGCCACCATGCAGCGCGAGCTGAGCCGCCGTTTTCTGAGCCTTACCGGTCAGTGGCAGTTCCACTACTTCGACCACCCCCTGCAGGTGCCGGAGGCCTTCTATCACAGCCCCATGGACGAGTGGGGCCAGATCACCGTGCCCAACATGTGGCAGATGGAAGGGCATGGTCAGCTGCAGTACACCGACGAGGGTTTTCCCTTCCCCATCGATGTGCCCTTCGTGCCGACCAACAACCCCACCGGCGCCTATCAGCGCAGCTTCGTGCTGAGCCCGGCCTGGGACGGCGAGCAGGTGATCATCAAGTTTGACGGGGTGGAGACCTACTTCGAGGTCTATGTAAACGGCCACTACGTCGGCTTCAGCAAGGGGAGCCGCCTCACCGCCGAATTCGACATCAGCGCCTATGCCAAAACCGGCGAGAACCTGCTCTCGGTGCGGGTGATGCAGTGGGCGGACTCCACTTACATCGAAGATCAGGACATGTGGTGGATGGCGGGTATCTTCCGCGACGTCTACCTGGTGGGCAAACCGGCGGTCCATGTGCAGGACTTCTTCATCCAGACCGCGCTGGCTGACGACAACCAGAGCGCCACCCTGAGCTGCGATATCCAGCTGGAAAATATGGGTGCGCCTGCCCGTGATCACCGTCTGGTCTGGTCCCTGCTGGATCAGGGCAGCGAGATCGCCAGCGGCTCGCTCGACCATCTCGCCATCGATGGCAAGTGTGATTGCCGCTTCACGCAGGATCTGGCCAACCCCCATCTTTGGAGTGCCGAAGATCCTTACCTCTATCAGCTGCAACTCTCCCTCTACAACGGTCAGGGCGAGCTGCTGGAAGTGATCCCGCAGCGGGTCGGGGTGCGTGAAATCAAGGTCAAGGATGGCCTCTTCTACGTCAACGGCCACTACCTCAAGCTGCACGGGGTGAACCGCCACGATAACGACCACCTCAAGAGCCGCGCGGTCGGCATGGATCGTGTTGAACGCGATATCGTGCTGATGAAGCAGCACAACCTCAACTCGGTACGCACCGCCCACTACCCGAACGACCCGCGCTTCTATGAGCTGTGCGACCAGTACGGTCTGTTCGTGATGGCGGAGACCGACGTGGAGACCCACGGCTTTGCCAACGTCGGCGATCTCAGCCGCATCACCGACGATCCCTTCTGGCAGCCGGTGTTCGTGGATCGCATCGAACGCCACGTGCATGCCCAGAAGAACCACCCCTCCATCATCATCTGGTCGCTCGGCAACGAGTCCGGCTACGGCTGCAACATCAGGGCCATGTACCAGCGCTGCAAGGCGATCGACCCGACCCGTCTGGTGCACTACGAAGAGGATCGCGACGCCGAGGTGGTGGATGTGGTCAGTACCATGTATTCCCGCGTCTCCCAGATGAACTGCTTCGGCGAGTTCCCTATGACCAAGCCGCGCATCCTCTGCGAATACGCCCACGCCATGGGCAACGGCCCGGGTGGCCTCAGCGAATACCAGCAGGTGTTCGACCGCCATCCCCACATTCAGGGCCATTACATCTGGGAGTGGTGCGATCACGGCATCCTGGATCAGGACGAGCAGGGCCGCCCGGTCTACAAGTACGGCGGCGACTACGGCGACTACCCCAACAACTACAACTTCTGCATGGATGGCCTCATCTACCCGGATCAGACCCCGGGGCCGGGCCTGCGCGAATACAAACAGGTGATCTGCCCGGTCAAGGTGCGGGCTCTGGATCTGGCGAGCGGCAAGCTGGCGGTGGAAAACCGCTACTGGTTCTCCACTCTCGACGATATCCGTCTACTGGTCGAAGTGAAGGCCGAGGGCGAACTGCTGGCCAGCCAGCAAATCCGGTTGGAAGGGATTGCTCCCGGTGCCATCACCGAGTTGCAACTCGAACTGCCATCCCTCGATGGGCGGGAAACCTTCGTCCAGCTGCGGGTCATCAAGGCCAGCGCGACCCGCTACAGCGCGGCGGAGCACGAGCTGGGCCAGTACCAGTTCCGGCTGAAAGAGTCGACTCGCCAGCTGCAGCCCTTTGCCAATCCCAACGCCACTGCGTTGCAGATTGCCGACGAGCGGCTCGCGCTGACCTTGAGCGGCAGCGGCTTTGCCCTGCGCTTCTCGCGCCTCGACGGCAAGCTGGTGAGCTGGCAGCTGGATGGTAATGAGCTCATCGAGCGCTCGCCGCGCCTCACCTTCTTCAAGCCGATGATCGACAACCACAAGCAGGAGTACGAGAGCCTGTGGCACCCGAACCACCTGCAGATCATGCAGGAGCACTTCCGCACTCTGAGCTGGCGTCAGCTGGGCGAGGCGGTCGAGGTGACGGTCGAGAGTCTGATCGCGCCGCCGGTGTTCGACTTCGGCATGCGTTGCCGCTACGTCTACACCCTGAGCCCGAACGGCCAGCTGCACGTGGCGCTGTCCGGTCAGCCCTACGGCGGCTATGACGACATCATTCCCAAGATCGGCTTCGAGCTGGGCATTCGTCAGGATCTCGACCGGGTGCACTACTACGGCATGGGCCCGGGCGAAAACTATCAGGACAGCCGCCAGAGCAACTGGATCGACAGCTTCCAGAGTACAGTCAGCGAGATGTGGGAGCACTACCCCTTCCCGCAGGATAACGGCAACCGCCAGCAGGTGCGCTGGGCGACCCTGACCAACCGTCACGGCGCCGGTCTCTACGTGCGGCCCGATGCCCCCATCAACCTGAGCGTCTGGCCCTACAGCTGGGAGCATATCCACGGGGCGCAGCACATCAACGAGCTGGAACCCTGCGGTTATCTCACCCTCAATCTGGATCACAAGGTGCTGGGGCTCGGCTCCAACTCCTGGGGCTCCGAGGTTCTGGACTCCTGGCGGGTGCGCTTCGAGCCGTTCAGCTTCGGTCTGACCCTGCTGCCCATCGCCCGTGGCAACCTCAATCCGGCTGCGCTGGCCGGGCTCGACCTCACCATCAACGGCGGGAGGAACCTCGCATGATCACCCTGGACAACCTGACCCTGTTCAAAAATATCTACCGGGAGGGCAAGAAGTGGGGCCGCTGCGTGGAGGCCATCAACAACCTGCCAAACCTCAAGCCCGGCATCTGCCACTCCATCGGTGACTCCCTCACCTACCGCTTGCAGGAGGGGGCCAGCCCGGCCACCTCACTGTTCGAGGGGCAGCGCCGCTACTTCGACGTTCACTACTACCTGGAAGGGGAAGAGACGGTGGAGTGGGCCCCCAAGTCGGATCTGCGGGTCGAGCAGGCCTATGACGACACCACAGACCGCGAGTGGCTGGCCGGCGAGGTGCGTGAGCGCCAGCAGGTGGGCAACGGCCAGGTGGTGATCTTCGAGAACGATGAGGCCTATCGCTTCGCAGGCGACGCGCCGGTGCGCAAGGTGATCATCAAGGTCACCGTCGAAGGCGGCTACTTCAAAAACAAATAACAAGCCGCTGTTTTTTTACTGACACATACCGGAAGGCGCGGGGCCACCCTACAACCCATGCCCCGCCCTTTCGTGGATAACTACAGGTCTGGAGATGCACCATGTCTGATTCCAAACGGAATACGATAGGCAAGTTCGGTCTGCTGTCGCTCACCTTCGCGGCGGTATTCAGCTTCAACAACGTCATCAACAACAACATCGAAATCGGCCTGGCCTCGGCCCCCATGTTCTTTCTGGCCACCATTTTTTACTTTATTCCGTTCTGCCTCATCATCGCGGAGTTCGTCTCCCTCAATAAAAATTCCGAAGCGGGGGTTTATGCCTGGGTGAAAAGCTCCCTCGGCGGGCGCTGGGCCTTCATTTCCGCCTACACCTACTGGTTCGTGAACCTGTTCTTCTTCACCTCCTTGTTGCCGAGGGTCATCGCCTACGCCTCCTATGCTTTCCTGGGCTACGAATACATCCTCACCCCGCTGACCACCACTTGCTTAAGCATGATCCTGTTCGCCCTGGCGACCTATGTCTCTACCAACGGCGCCAGGATGCTGGGCCCCATCACCTCGGTGACCTCGTCCCTGATGCTGCTGCTGACCCTCTCCTACATCCTGCTGGCGGGCGCTGCCCTGGTGGGTGGCGTGCAGCCGGCCGATCCCATTACGGTGGAGGCCATGGTCCCCGATTTCAGCTGGGCCTTCCTGGGTATTACCACCTGGATCTTCATGGCGGCCGGTGGCGCCGAGTCGGTGGCGGTCTACGTCAACGATGTGAAGGGCGGATCCAAATCCTTCGTGAAGGTGATCATCGTCGCTGGGATCTTTATCGGCGTGCTCTACTCCATCGCATCCCTGTTGATCAACGTGTTCGTACACAGCGACACCCTGAAATACACCGGCGGCTCGGTGCAGGTGTTTGAGGGGCTGGCGGCCCATTTCGGCCTGCCGGAGATCCTGATGAATCGCTTCGTCGGGCTGGTCTCCTTCACCGCCATGTTCGGCTCCCTGCTGATGTGGACGGCGACCCCGGTGAAGATCTTCTTCTCCGAGATCCCGGCCGGCATCTTCGGCAAGAAGACGGTCGAGCTGAACGAGAACGGCGTGCCCGCCCGCGCAGCCTGGATCCAGTACCTCATCGTGCTGCCGCTGATGGTGATCCCGACCCTGGGCTCCAACACAGCGCAGGATCTGATGAACACCGTCATCAACATGACCGCCGCCGCCTCCATGCTGCCGCCGCTGTTCATCATGCTGGCCTACCTCAATCTGCGGCTGAAGCTCGACCACCTGCCGCGGGAGTTCAAGATGGGCTCGCGCACCACCGGCATCGCCGTGGTGTCGGTGCTGATCGTCCTCTTCTCGGTGGGCTTCCTCGCCTCCACTTTCCCGACCGGCGCCGACATCCTGACCATCGTCTTCTACAACGTCGGCGGGATCGTGATTTTCCTCGGCTTCGCCTGGTGGAAGTACAACCGCTACGAAGCCTCCCTCAGCGCCGAAGCGCGTGCCAAAGAGGCCCAGCCGACGGCGCAGGTTGCCATGCAGACGTCATAGCCACGGCATTGAATCCCAATCAAACCGGGTGGCCGTTGGCCACCCGCAAACCGTTGAACCAGAGAAGGAAAAGAGCATGAGCGAGACGATCGAGTTTGCCGAATTCAAGCGGGTCGAGATGAAGGTGGGCACGGTGCTGGAGGTGGTGCGCCACCCCGGGGCCGACAAACTCTACATCGTCCAGATAGATGTGGGTGGCGAGCGGCCGCTGCAGACCGTCACCAGTCTGGTGCCCTACTACAGCGAAGAGGAGTTGATGGGCAGCGAGGTCGTGGTACTGACCAACCTCAAGCCTACCCGAATGCGCGGCGAGCGTTCCGAGTGCATGTTGCTCTGCGCCGAGACCCCGGACGAGAGCCAGAGCGTGCTGCTGCAGCCGCGGGTGCCGATGGCGCCGGGCACTCCGATCGTCTGAATGGTATTGCGAGCCGGTGCGGGAGATTGCACCGGTTCACCAGCGAGGCCGCCCACGCGGTCCGATCATAACAAGAGAGTAAAGCGCGGGGCCGACAGACCCTTGCCGAACACATCACAGAGTCACAGCGTTACCCGCAGGGAGCGCGAGTCCACTGGAGGACACCATGTCTGAATCCGTACGCGGCACCATAGGCAAGTTTGCCCTGTTGTCGATGACCTTTGCCGCCGTGTTCAACGTGCGCAACATCGTCAACAACAACATCGAGCTGGGGCTCAGCTCCGCCCCCATCTTCCTGCTGGCGACCATCGTCTACTTCATCCCGTTTGTTTTCATCATTGCCGAGTTCGTCTCGGCCAACAAAAACTCCGAGTCGGGGATGTACGACTGGTTGAAAAAGCCGCTCGGAACCCGGATGGCCTATCTGGGCTCGTTTCTCTACTGGTTCGTGAACCTGTTCTGGTTCGTCTCCCTGCTGCCCAACGTCATCGCCTACGCCTCCTACGCCATGCTGGGCTATGAGTACAGCTTCTCGCCCATGGTCACCTCAGTCATCTCCATCGTGCTGTTTGCGGCGGCGACCCACATCTCCACCAAGGGGGCGAGCTGGCTCGGCAAGATTGCCGAAATAGTGGCCTACGGGGTATTTGCCCTGTTCGCCATCTATGTGCTGGGCGCCCTCATGGCCCTGAGTGGCGATCATGTTCCGGCCCAGCCCATCACCCTGGAGGCGATGACCCCCACCGTCAACTGGGCGACGCTCGGCATCATGTGCTGGATCTTCCAGGCGGCGGGTGGTGCCGAGACGGCGGCGGCCTACCTCAATGACGTGAAGGGCGGCCAGAAGTCCTTCATCAAGGTGATCATCAGCGCCGGCATCGTCATCGGTGCCATGTATGCGGTCGGTTCCCTCTTGGTGAACGTGTTCGTGCCGCGCGAGAGCCTCACCTATGCCGGCGGCATGGTGGAGATCTTCACCGGCATGGCGCAGTATTTCGGGCTCTCCGAGGCGCTGGTGGGCCGCTTCGTCGGCGTGGTGCTGTTTATCGCCATGTTCGGCTCCATGATGATGTGGACCTCGGCGCCGGTGAAGATCCACTTCTCCGAGATCCCCCAGGGGGTGTACGGCGAGAAGACCACCCAGCTCAACGAGCACGGGGTGCCGGTGCGCGCCGCCTGGTGGCAGTTTGTCTTCGTGTTCGCGATGCTGGTGGTCAACGGTTTCGGCTCCGAGTCGGTGCAGCAGATGATGAACACCGCCATCAACCTCACCGCCGGTACCGCCATGTTGCCGCCGATCTTCATCATGGTGGCCTACTTCGTGTTCCGCTGGAAACATGACGACACCCCCCGCGACTTCCGCATGGGGTCGCGCACCTTCGGGATGGCGGTGGTGTCGGTGCTGATCGCCATCTTCGTGGTGAGCATGAGCGCCTCCGCCTTCCCGGCCGGGGTGGATCTGGTGCGCGCCTTCTTCATCAACGTCTTCATGACCGCGGTCTTCTCGGCGCTGGCCTACTGGTGGATCTCCCGCTTCGAGAAGCGCCAGGCCCGCAAGTCAGGTGGCAACGAGAAGAAAGCGGGCAGCGACACCCTGGCCAGCCAGCGCTGATCGGCTGGGTGAGAAAGCGGAACGGGCGGCCTTGGTCGCCCGTTTTTTTATCCATTTTTAGTCGTTTGGGAGCTGTCAGGGCCGTTTTATCGTCTACTTTTGCTACTCGATATGGCGAAGGCGTTAAGCATTGATGAACAATTATTCGCCGCTCAACTTTGCGCCTCTCCGTTATCGGGGTAAGCTGGAGGTTCGTTTTAGCGGGAGGTGCCAGACATCTCCCGCTCTGTTTCTTGTCCTCCCCAATCCTGACTGCTGCCATGGCTGCAGGATGCCCTTCTGATGGAGACCTTTCGTGCGTCTGGATCCCTTTACTGTTGTGCTGATTGCGGTGGTCACCCTGGCCTCCCTCTTTCCCTGCGAGGGGCAGGTAGCCGTCTGGTTCGGTCTGCTGACCAAGCTGGCGGTGGCGCTCTTGTTCTTCATGCATGGCGCCAAGCTGTCGCGCCAGAACCTGCTGGCAGGCCTCGGCCACTGGCGGCTCCATCTGGTGGTGATGCTCAGCACCTTCGTGCTGTTTCCGCTGCTGGGGCTGCTGCTCACGCCACTGGTACCGGGCTGGCTGAGCCCGGCTATCTACCTCGGCTTCCTCTATCTCTGCGCTTTGCCAGCCACCGTGCAGTCGGCCATTGCCTTCACCTCGATGGCGGGAGGCAATGTGTCGGCGGCGGTGTGCAGCGCTTCGGCCTCCAGCATCCTCGGCATCTTCCTCTCGCCGGTGCTGGTGGGGCTGATGATCAATGTGCAGGGGGAGGGGGTCGATACCTGGCACTCCATTCAGGCCATCATGGTGCAGCTGATGCTGCCCTTCGTGGTGGGGCACCTGTCACGCCCCCTCATCGGTCGCTGGGTTGACAGCCACCGGCCACTCATCGGCAAGCTGGACCAGAGCTCCATCCTGCTGGTGGTCTATGTGGCCTTCAGCGAGGCGGTGGTGCAGGGGATCTGGCACCAGGTCGGCTGGTACGATCTGGCGAGTATCGTGCTGCTGAGCTGCGTGCTGCTGGCGCTGGTGCTGGGGTGGAACGTCTGGATCAGCCGTCGCCTCGGTTTCAACAGGGCGGACGAGATCACCATCGTCTTCTGCGGCTCCAAGAAGAGCCTGGCCAACGGGGTGCCCATGGCCAACGTCATGTTCCCCGCCGCCAGCGTCGGGGTGATGGTGCTGCCCCTGATGATCTTCCACCAGATCCAGCTGATGGTGTGCGCCGTGCTGGCCCGCCGCTACCGCGAGCAGGAGGCCCTGCCCCAGGTTCAGGAGGGGTAAGCGGTCCGGATAAAGAAGAGGGAGGCCATGGGCCTCCCTCTTTCGCTTGCCGCGTCGTCAGCGTTTGCGCCAGACGGTGAGCTGGGCCACCGTGTGCTGGTACTTGCGGGCGGTCTCGCGGATGACGAAGGGGACGTCCCTCGGGGGCATGTGCTCCTCGAACTCCTCCGCCAGCAGCCGTTGCAGCGCCTGATAGGTGCCGAGGGCCTCGCCGTTTTCCCGGATGCCGCCGAGCCAGTTGGCCTTGGGGGTGTAGTCGGTCAGCCAGGTGTAGGGGCTGGTGAGCACCAGCAGGCCGCCGCTGCGAAGGCGCGGCGCAATGTCCCGCAGGAAGCGGGCGGGCTCCCGCAGTCGGTCGATCAGGTTGGAGGCGAGCACCAGGTCGTAGTCGCCGTACCTGGGCTTGAGGTTGCAGGCATCCCCCTGGCTGAAGTGGACCCGCTCGCTCTGCTCGCGACCAAGCTCGTGGCGGGAGAGGCGCGCCTCGCAATATTCCACCAGATCCCCTTCCACCGGCACCGCATAGCGGAAGCTGTCCTGTCTTGCCAGGGTCAGGGCCACGTCGATGAAGCGGGCCGAGTAGTCCACCCCGTCCACGTGGGCGAAGCGGCGAGCCAGTTCGAAGCTGGCGCGACCGGTGGCGCAGCCGATGTCGAGCGCCCGCTCATGGCGGCTGCACAGCTCGCTGGCAAGACCGGCCAGAGCCTCGGCGTAGTTGGCGACCCCGAAGTGGCTCGGACCGTACTGGAAGTCGAGATACTGGGCGACGAGCGTGTCGGTTTCATAAGGGTTCACGATGACGGGCTCCTGATGGCGTGAGACCAGGTAGCGGAAGCCCGCGTGCTGGAAGAAGTGGCGACGGAAGGCGTAGCGGGAGGACTTGAGCGCCTCGTTGCCGGTGCTGATCCAGCTCCCGCCCTTGATGAGGGTGTGCTTGCCGTCGAAGGTGGGGGTGGAGAAGTCGTCGTAGAGGGGGTGCACCTTGAACCCCTCGAAGCCGTCGATGGCGGTGCTGGTCCACTGCCAGACGTTGCCCACCAGATCGAAGAAGCTGCCCTGGGGGCAGGCATCCACCGGGCAGGAGGAGGCGAAGCGGGCCAGGTTGATGTTGCCGGGGGCCTCCATCCAGTCCGGCTGATCGCCGGCCAGTTGTTCCCGTAGCAGCATCCACTCCCCCTCGCTTGGCAACTGGACGGGCAGGCCGGTCTGATCCGCCTTCCAGCGGCAGAAGGCGGCGGCCTCCAGCTGGTTCACCTCCACCGGCCAGTCCCAGGGCATGGGGACCTGCTCGGTCATCAGCCGCAGATGCAATTGTTCGGGTTCATTGGGATCGCCGACCCAGAAGGTGGGCATGCGGGCCTTGGCATACTGGCGCCAGCCCCAGCCTTCGTGGTCCCACCAGTCACGGGTCTCGTAGCCGCCCGCCTGCACGAAGGCCAGGTATTCGGCGTTGCTCACCAGCATGCGGCTGGCCTGGAAGGGGGCCAGCTCGATGTGGCGCTCGCCGTATTCGTTGTCCCAGCCGTAGGTGGCGTCCTGCTTGCCGAGGCGCACCTGGCCGCCGGCCACCGGCAGCAGGGTGTTGACGGGGACGGCGGCGAGATCGTGGCGCGCCTCGGGGCAGACCGGCCACTGGGGCTGGCTGCGCACCCAGGCCAGGGGCAGCTGGCGGATCAGCACGCTGGAGGTCTCGAGGTGGATGCGCTCGTGCTCTATGCCCATCAGGATGACCCAGGCCGGGCTCTGCCAATGGATGGGCAGCTCGATCGGCATCCGCTCGATGAAATCACACACCAGGGCGCGCACCCGGCCGCGGTAGTCACGCAGCTCGGCCACAGTGGGCCAGTCGTAGTGGGTCTCGTCCAGATCGTCCCAGCTCATCTCGTCCACCCCGATGGCGACCAGGGCCTCGATGCGGGGGTCGAGCCGACTCTCGATGAGACGGGCCGCCAACAGCTTGTTGACGAAGAAGGCGGCGGTATGGCCGTAGTAGAAGATGAGCGGGTGGCGCAGGGGGATCGCCTTGTTGAACCAGGCCCGCTCGTCGGCCAGGCAGTCGAACAGCGAGTCGTAGAGATCGAAGGTCTGGCAGAAGTAGGCGAGGAGCTCGCGGCGCTTGTGGTCGGGATCGTCGCCGGTCAGCAGCGGGGTGCGGGTGGGGGCAGGCAGGCCCGGATGAACGAATGAGTGGCTGGCTTGGGTCACGCTCTGACTCCTTGTTGATTCTGGCGGGTGAAGCAGCGATGGAGTGCTCTATACGCACCAGGTATCACTATTGGCTCAACGAACCGGGGCGGCAACCAAAAAAATGGGTCAACGCCCTCCTTCGGGTGTGGTCAGATTGACCAGATTGTGGTCTGAATGACTCTTTGTTGTGGGCCCTTCGAGCCTCGAAATATTGAAATGGATAGATAAATCATGATGTTAACCATATGGCGCAGGGTTTGCTCATTGCCACTCACCTGCCGCGCCGTGCGGCAAAGAGGAAACGAGGAGTAGCGGGATGAAATGGATGCTGGGAGTGGTGCTGGCCCTGGGACTGACCGGATGCAGCTGGCAGGATGACGTCAAGGTGCGCGGGGAGGGGGCCGTGGTGGAGCAGCAGCATCCCCTTGGGCGGGAGGTGACCCGGGTGCTGGCAGGCGTGCCCGCCAACCTGTACCTGGTGGCGGGAGAGAGCCACACCCTCAGGGTCAAGGGGGAGGCCAACCTGCTGCCCTATCTGGTGCTCACCGAGAAGGGGGAGAAGCTGGAGATCGAGGTCAAGGATGGCTACCGGCTCGACCCCACCCAGCCTCTGGAGATCACCATCACCCTGCCGACGTTGCACGAGTTGGCACTGGCGGGGGTTGGCAACGGCGCCTTGCGCGACTTCAAGGGGGATGATCTGGTGCTCTCCCTGGCGGGCACGGGGGACATCGTCGCCAGCGGGCTGACGCTGGATCGGCTGGAGGGCAACATCGCCGGGCTGGGCAACCTGGATCTGGGGCAGGGCTCCGCCCGGGTGATGGCGCTGAACATCGCCGGCGCCGGTGGCGTCAAGGGGGCCGGGCTCGCCAGCGAGGAGGTCGAGGTGAGCATCGCCGGCAGTGGCGAGGTCGAGGTGCGGGCCCGGTCGCGGCTCAAGATAGAGATCGCCGGTGCGGGTGCGGTCAACTACTGGGGCAGCCCAGCACTGACCAGCGAGATCGCGGGCTCGGGTCAGGTGAGCCGGTTGGGGAGCTGATCCCATCCCCGCAACAATGAAAAAGGCCCCTCGGGGCCTTTTTTGCAGGATGCGACACTGTTGGGTGACGCTTCACTCGAGGGGGAGTGCGAGGCCCAGATCGGCGTTCAGGCGCATCAGCAGCCACTGCATGCCAGCGAGGTGCTGGTGGTCATGGCTAACGAGCAGGCGCACCAGACCGTCCAGGGTCACCTCCCCGTAGCCGCCATAGCGGGCGCGGCGCTGCCAGGCGTCGGACGGCACCGTCTTCAGCCATTCGACGGTCTGCAGGCGGGCGGTGCGAAACCAGTCGAGCTGCGCGGCGGTATCCTGCCGGGGGTAATCATGGTCCAGCGCCAGCTGATAGCCATCGAGGGAGGCGAGCTCCGGCAGGCTTTCCGCCAGGGTGCGACGAAACCGCACCTGATAGCCCAGCACCTCGATGTCCAGCAGGTGGCAGAGGTGCCCCCTGGCACTGAAACGCTCGGAGGGGATCCCGGCCCAGTTGGCGGGTTCCCAGTCCAGGTAGTCGGTGGGGACCTGTGCCAGCAGCCGCTCGAACTGGTCCGGCATGGCCAGCAATGTGGTGAAGAGAGGCATCCTTGTCTCCTGTTTCCGGGTGAATGGCCGCCCGCTGACGGGGCGGCCACGAGTGGGTCAGCCTCAGGCTGGTTCGCCCAGGTGGTTGGCGTGAAAGCGCAGGTGCGCCTCGATGAAGCTAGCCACGAAGTAATAGCTGTGGTCGTAGCCAGCATGGCGGTTGAGCGTCAGGGGCCACGCCCGGGTGGCGGCCACTTCGGCCAGGGTGTCGATGCCGAGCTGCTCCGCCAGGAAGGGGTCGTCCAGCCCCACGTCCACCAGGGTCGGCAGGGGCGGGCTGTCGTGGTGGCGCAGCAGTTGGCAGGCATCCCACTCCTGCCACAGCAAGGGGTTGTTGCCGAGGTAGGCGCCGAGCGCCTTTTGGCCCCAGGGGCAGCGGCTCGGGTGGCTGATGGGGCTGAAGGCCGACACCGAGCGGTAGCGACCCGGCTCGCGCAGGGCGGCGATGAGGGCGCCGTGGCCCCCCATGGAGTGGCCGCTGATGGCGCGCTTCGTCGAGACCGGGAAGTGGGTCTCGATGAGCTCGGGCAGCTCCCGGGTGACGTAATCGTACATCTGGTAGTGATCCCGCCAGGGGGTCTGGGTGGCGTTGACGTAGAAACCCGCCCCCATGCCGAGGTCATAGCCGGGATCGTCCGCCACCCCTTCACCGCGGGGGCTGGTGTCCGGCGCTACCAGAGCGATGCCGAGCTCGGCGGCGATGCGCTGGGCCCCGGCTTTTTGCATGAAGTTCTCGTCGGTGCAGGTGAGACCGGAGAGCCAGTAGAGCACCGGCACTTTCTGGCCGGTGAGGGCCTGGGGCGGCAGGTAGATGGCGAAGCGCATCTCGCACCCCAGCACATTGGAGCGGTGGCGATACTGCTTGTGCCAGCCGCCGAAGCTCTTGTTGCTGCTGATGATGTCCAGATTCATGTAAGGACTCCTTGCCCCGCCCATGCATCGATGGGCGGGGCGCTCATGGGATCAGTAGTGGATGACGGTGCGGATGCTCTTGCCTTCGTGCATCAGATCGAACGCCTCGTTGATCTGCTCGAGGGGCATGGTGTGGGTGATGAAGTCGTCCAGCTTGAACTCACCCTGCATGTAACGCTGTACGTAGCTCGGCAGCTCGCTGCGACCGCGCACGCCCCCGAAGGCGCTGCCGCGCCACACCCGGCCGGTGACCAGCTGGAACGGACGGGTGCTGATCTCCTGGCCCGCGCCGGCCACGCCGATGATGACGGATTCGCCCCAGCCCTTGTGGCAGCACTCCAGCGCCGCGCGCATCACCTTGACGTTGCCGATGCACTCGAAGGAGAAGTCGACGCCGCCGTCGGTCATCTCGACGATCACCTCCTGGATGGGCTTGTCGAACGTGTTCGGGTTGATGCAGTCGGTGGCGCCCAGCTTGCGGGCCAGCTCGAATTTGCTCTCGTTGATGTCGATGGCGATGATGCGGCCGGCCTTGGCCAGGCGCGCGCCTATGATAGCAGAGAGGCCGATGCCCCCCAGCCCGAAGATGGCGACGCTCTCACCCTCTTTCACCTTGGCGGTGTTCATCACGGCGCCGATGCCGGTGGTGACGCCGCAGCCCAGCAGACAGACCTCTTCCAGCGGGGCGGCCGGATCCACCTTGGCGATGGAGATTTCGGGCAGTACCGTGTATTCGCTGAAGGTGGAGGTGCCCATGTAGTGGTAGATGGGCTGGCCGTCCTTGGAGAAGCGGGTGGTGCCGTCCGGCATCAGCCCCTTGCCCTGGGTGGCGCGGATCTTCTGGCACAGGTTGGTCTTGCCGGATTTGCAGAACTTGCACTCGCCGCACTCGGGGGTGTAGAGCGGGATCACGTGATCGCCGACCTTGACACTGGTGACACCCTCGCCGACGGACTCGACGATACCGCCCCCTTCATGGCCCAGGATGCAGGGGAAGACCCCTTCCGGATCTTCACCGGAGAGGGTGAAGGCATCGGTGTGGCAGACGCCGGTCGCGACGATCCGCACCCGCACCTCGCCGGCCTGGGGCGGCATGACCTCGACCTCTTCGATGGAGAGGGGCTGACCCGGTCCCCAGGCGATGGCGGCTTTACACTTGATGCTCTGAACCTGTGCCATGAATGACGTCCTCGTAGTGGTTGGATGAACGGAAATGAGTTCGGAGATCCAGTGTAGTTTCCCGCCGATTTGGTGATAATAACGCTAAGTATCAAATCACTTTTACACACAGGTAATAATGTTCGGCTGGGAAGGGGTCTGTGAATTTGTCAGCGTGGCGGAGCAGGGGGGCTTTACCCCGGCCGCACGCAAGCTCGGGGTGTCGGTGGCCCAGGTGAGCCGCCAGGTGGCGCAGCTCGAAGACAGGCTGCAGGCCAAGCTGCTGCTGCGCACCACCCGTCAGGTGCGTCTCACCGAACTCGGGGAGATCTATTTTCGCCACTGCCGCCAGTTGCTGGACAACCTCTACGAGGCGGAGCTGGCGGTGGGACGCCATCAGGCGGTGCCCCAGGGCTCCTTGCGCATCACGGCACCCGTCTCCTACGGCGAGAGCCGCATCGCTCCCCTGGTGAACGACTTCATGGTGCGCTTCCCCCAGCTGGAGGTGACCCTCAACCTCACCAACCAGTTGCTGGATCTGGTGCACGAGGGGTTCGATCTGGCGATCCGCCTCGGCCACCTCAAGGATTCGACGCTGGTGGCCCGCAAGCTGGCGCAGCGGGTACCCTATGTGTGCGCCTCCCCCGCCTACACCGCCCGCCACGGCATGCCCAACAGTCTCTCGGAGCTGGCCCGTCACACCTGCCTGGTGGGCAACGGGGACGAGTGGCACTTCACCCTGAACGGTAAACCCCACAGCGTGCGGGTACGCGGTCTGCTGCAGTGCAACAGCGGCCACGCCCTGCTGGATGCGGCCATCAAGGGGATCGGCATCATCCAGTTGCCGGACTACTACGTGAGCGACCACCTCGCCCGGGGGGAGCTCATCGAGCTGCTGCCGGAGCTGCGGGCCCCCGAGGAGGGGATCTGGGCCCTCTATCCCCACAACCGCCACCTCTCCCCCAAGGTGCGGCTGCTGGTGGACTATCTGGCCGAGCGCCTCAGCGATCCCCACCAACCCGCTCTGGTTCGGCCCATCGGTTGATGGGGGCGATACAGGTATAAGAAAGAGGCTTGAATGGGTTGGTAGAATACAAGTATTCATAAATGAATTTTTGTTTCAAATGAGCTTTTGTTGTTGTAGCCTGTCAAACGCAATAGACCTGCTCATACCGGGTCTTTATCCTCTTATTGCTAAAGGACAGATAATAATGAAAGGCACGGTTATTGATTTTAATGAATCAGCTCGTACTGGTTTGATTTCTGGGGATGATAGTAATAGATATCAGTTTGACATTATTGAATGGAAAGGGAATCAGCTCCCGAAGAGTGGCTTGAAAGTTGATTTTTCTATTGAAGGCGAGCATGCAAAAGCCATCTATGCCATAGCCTCTAATGCTGGTTCTTCCAAGAAGGTCGCAGCTGCGCTGTTTGCATTTTTCCTGGGCGCTTTCGGTGCTCACAAGTTCTACCTGGGTTACACCAAACAAGGTGTGATCATGCTGCTGATATTTCTGCTTGGTTTCATTCTGCTTGGTTTGCCGTCGGTTGTTATCGGGATCATTGCCTTCATCGAATTTGTTGTTTATATCTCCAAGTCAGATGAAGAATTTGAGCAGACCTATATTATCAATAAGAAAGTATGGTTCTAGCCGATAAATTACCCGGCTAATTACAGGTTTATTGATATGTTGTGCTGATGAAGGAATAACCCGTTCTTTGACAAGGCCGGGTTATTTTTCTATTCAGCCAAGAACATCCTGGATATCTCAAAGAAAAGGCCCGCATGTGCGGGCCTTTTGCATGGCATGAAGGGCGGGGCTATTCCCGCTCCTTGACGTAGGGGGTGCCGAGGGCCTTGGGGGCCACCGCCTTGCCGATGAAACCGGCCAGCAGGAAGACCGTCAGGATGTAGGGTAGCGCCTCGATGGCCTGCACCGGGATCGGGAAATCGCCGATGCTGACCCCTTGCAGCCGGATGGCGACCGCGTCGAGGAAGCCGAACAGCAGACAGGCCGCCATGGCGTTCCAGGGGCGCCACTTGCCGAACACCAGGGCCGCCAGCGCCATGAAGCCCTTGCCCGCGCTCATGTTGGGGATGAACTGGGCGGTCTGGGCCACCGCCAGATAGGTGCCCCCGATCCCCGCCAGCAGGCCGCCGATGATGAGAGCGGTGTAGCGCATCCGCACCACGGAGATACCGGCGGTGTCGACCGCCGCCGGGGCTTCGCCCACCGCCCGCAGCCGCAGGCCGAAGCGGGTGCGGAACAGCACCCACCAGGCCAGGGGCACGGCAGCGAAGGCCACGTACTCCAGCAGGGAGTGACCGCTCAAGAGCTCGCTGTAGAGCTGGCCGATGACGGGCACGTCATAGAGCTCCTTGGCATAGGGCAGGTCGATGGGGGCGAAGCGTGCCGCACCGGAGAGTGCCGGGGTCTGGCCCCCCTGATCGAACCAGTAGCGCCCCAGGGTCACGGTGAGACCGGCCGCCAGGATGTTGATGGCCATGCCGCTCACCACCTGATCACCCCGGTGGGTGATGGTGGCGAAGCCGTGCAGCAGGGCGAACAGGATGGAGATCCCCACCCCGACCCCCAGCCCAATCCAGGCGGAACCGGTGACGGCGGCCGCCGCCGCACTGGCGAAGGCGGAGGCCAGCAGCTTGCCCTCCAGGGCGATGTTGACCACCCCGGAGCGCTCGCAGAACATGCCGGCCATGGCCGCCAGGATCAACGGCGGCGCGGTACGTATGGTGGCATCCAGCATCAGGATCAGCATTTCGAACATGATCAGGCTCCTTTCACTTGGGCGGCCGGGCGGTTGGCAAAGGCCAGATAGGCCTGCTCGATGCGCGGGCGCAGCATGTGCTCCAGGGCGCCGCAGAACAGGATCACCAGACCCTGCAGCACCACGACGATGTTGCGGTCCACCCCGAACTCGAAGCTGAGCTCGGCGCCGCCCTGGTAGAGGAAGCCGAACAGCAGGCTGGCGATGATGACGCCGACCGGGTGGTTGCGGCCCATCAGGGCCACCGCGATGCCGGTGAAGCCGAAGCCTTCCACGAAGTTGAGCTTGATCTGGTGCAGCTCACCCTGCAGCACGTTGAGGGCGAAGAAGCCCGCCAGCATGCCGGAGATCACCATGGCCAGGATCACCACCTTGGGGTAGGAAATGCCCGCATAGGCGGAGGCACTCTGGCTTGCGCCCACGGAGCGGATCTCGTAGCCCCAGCGGGTATGCCAGATGAAGACCCACACCAGGGCCGCACAGATCAGCGCCCAGAAGAAGCTGATGTTGAGGGGGCTGTTGGGCATGGCGATGCCGAAACCGGCCGCCAGCTCGCTCATCTTCGGCAGCCAGCTCGCCACGGCGAACACCTTGCTCTCGGTGGCCATGGATCCTGGCGGCTTGAAGACGTCTACCAGCAGGTAGGCCATCAGGGAGGCGGCGATGAAGTTGAACATGATGGTGGTGATGACGATGTGGCTGCCCCGCTTGGCTTGCAGCCAGGCCGGGATGAAGGCCCAGGCCGCGCCGAACAGGCCGCCGGCGATGATGGCGAGCGGCAGCAAGAGTGCGAACGGCAGCACGTCCCCGAGCAGCAGACAGACCAGACCGACCCCGAGGCCGCCGATATAGGCCTGCCCCTCACCGCCGATGTTGAACAGGCCGGCGTGGAAGGCCACCGCCACCGCCAGACCGGTGAAGATGAAACCGGTGGCGTAGTAGAGGGTGAAGCCTATCCCCTCGCCGGTGCCGAAGGCGCCGTACCACATGATTTCGGCTGCCTCGATGGGGCTGATGTCGAGGTAATAGAACAGGATGGCCGACACCAGGAAGGCCAGCAGGATATTGACTGCGGGCAGCACGCCCACGGATATCCAGGCAGGAACACGTGCTTGGCTCATGAATGGGCCTCCTTGATATCGTCGGGGACTGGTGTGTTGACCATCATCAGGCCGAATCCGTTACAAGTGGTTGTGACCTTCATGATGTGGCTCCTTGTGATTGGCTTGCCGCCACGTCGTCAGGAACTATGTTCGCCATCATCAGGCCGATGGTGCGTTCATCCGCCCTGGCGCCGTCCAGCTCGCCGACGATGCGGCCATCGGCGATGACCAGAATGCGGTCGGAGAGGCTCATGATCTCGTCCAGCTCCACCGAGACCAGCAGCACTGCCTTGCCCTTGTCGCGCATGGCGATGATCTGCTGGTGGATGTACTCGATGGCGCCGATGTCGACGCCCCGGGTCGGCTGGCCGACCAGCAGCACATCCGGGTCCTGCTCCACTTCCCGGGCGATCACCAGTTTCTGCTGGTTGCCGCCGGAGAAGTTGGCGGTCTTGTGCTCCGGGCTCGGCGGGCGCACGTCCCACTTCTCCATCTTGGCCTGGCAATCCTGGCGGATCGCCTCCTTGTCCTGCAGCCAGCCCTTGTTGTACTGGGCACGGCGGTGATAACCGAGGATGAAGGCCTCTTTCGCCTCGAAGCGGTTGATGAGCCCCATCTTGTGCCTGTCTTCCGGGATGTGGCCCAGGCCGAAGTTGCGCACCTGCTCCGGATCGGCCGGGTGGCTCTGGCTTACCTCGTGGCGCTGCGCCCCGGCGATGGTGAAGCCGCCCTTGCTGGGCTTGAGGATGCCGCCGAGCATGCTGAGCAGCTCGGACTGGCCGTTGCCGGAGACCCCGGCGATGCCGACCACTTCCCCCGCCCGCACTTCGAAGCTGACGGATTTGACCCGTTCCACCCCGGCGTCATCGACGTAAGAGAGGCCCTCGACCTTGAGCTTGGCCTCGCCCGGCTGGGCGGTGCCCTTGTCGACCTTGAGGCGCACCTTGCGGCCCACCATCAGCTCGGCGAGCTGCTCCTTGTCGGTGTCTTTGGTGGCGACATGGGCCACCATTTCACCCCGGCGCATGATGGAGACCTGATCCGTGATGGCCAGGATCTCCCGCAGCTTGTGGGTGATGAGGATGACGGTCGCCCCCTGATCCCGCAGCTTTTTCAGCACTTCGAACAGGTGATCCGCCTCTTGCGGGGTCAGCACCCCGGTGGGTTCGTCCAGGATCAGGATGCGGGCACCGCGATAGAGCGCCTTGAGGATCTCGACCCGCTGTTGCAGGCCCACCGGCAGATCCTCGACCTTCTCGTGCAGCGGCACCTCGAGACCATAGTCCCGTGCCAGCTCGCCCAGCAGCTTCTCGGCGGCCGCCAGGCTCTTGCCCAGGCGCCAGCCGTTCTCGGCCCCCAGGATGACGTTTTCCAATACGGTAAAGTTGTTCACCAGCATGAAGTGCTGGTGCACCATGCCCACCCCGGCGGCAATCGCATCTTGGGAGCCATGGGGTTTGAACGGATTCCCGTCGATCAGCATCTCGCCTCTGTCGGCGTGGTAGAAACCGTAAATGATGCTCATCAGGGTCGACTTGCCGGCGCCATTTTCGCCGACGATGCCGTGAATGCTGCCTTTACGAACCTGAAGGTCGATCTGCTTGTTGGCGTACACGTCGCCGAACCGCTTATCGATACCCCTTAATTCGATGGCATAGCGATCTGTCTGGTCCATGATGCAGTCCTTGCGGGTCATGAAGTAGAGACTAAAAACCGGCCCGTGCGGGCCGGTCATCACTGGTTGAGAGTCGTAGCTGTGACTCGGTATTTGCAGGATCAGTACTTACAGGAGTTGTCGCTCATGTAGTCGTGCACCTTGATCTTGCCGGCGATGATGTCGGCCTTGATGCTCTCGACCTTGGCTTTCATTTCCGGGGTGATCAGCTTGGCGTTGTTCTCGTCCAGCGCCCAGTCAACCCCGCCTTCGGCCAGACCCAGAGACTGGATGCCCGGCTTCCAGCTGCCCTTGGCGGCGTCATCCCAGCTCTTGTACGCGGCCAGACCCACGGACTTGACCATGGAGGTCAGCATGGTGCCCGGTTGCAGGTGGTTCTGGTTGGAATCCACACCGATGGCCAGCTTGCCTTCGTCCTTGGCAGCCTGATAGACACCGATCCCGGTGCCACCGGCGGCGGCATAGACCACATCGGCGCCCTTGGCGAACTGGGACTTGGCCAGTTCTGCACCCTTGGCCGGGTCGGCGAAGGCCGCCGGGGTGGAGCCGGTCATGTTCTGATAGACGTCGATCTTCGGATTGATGTACTTGGCGCCCTGCTCATAGCCGCACTGGAACTTGCGGATCAGCGGGATGTCCATGCCGCCCACGAAGCCGACCTTGCCGGTCTTGGAGGCGATGGCTGCCAGGGCACCCACCAGGAAGGAACCTTCATGCTCCTTGAAGATGAGGGACTGGACGTTCGGCTTGTCGACCACCATGTCGATGATGGTGAACTGGGTGTTCGGGAACTCGGTGGCAACCTTCTCTACTGCGGAACCCATGTTGAAGCCGACGGCGACGATGGGGCCGTTGCCACGGCTGGCCAGACGACGCAGGCCCTGCTCGCGCTGGGCTTCATTCTGGGGTTCGAACTCCTTGACCTTGACGCCTTTGTCCTTGTTGTAGACTTCGACGCCGTTGCGGAACACGGCTTCGTTGAAGGACTTGTCGAATTTGCCTGCGGTGTCATAGATGACGGCGGGCTCGGAGGCTGCCTGGGCGGACAGGGCAGCGAGGGTGAGGGCGGCCACGGTGGCCAGCTTGAGCACTTTAGTCACGATCGTATCCTTGATTGTTATGTGAGGGTCCACAACCTGTCTTGGCAGGTCATAAAGCACGCTGGCTAACTGTAAGTGAGCCAGCCCGTTGGTCAAGGGGATCATAGAGGAAAAACGTTTGCGTTAACGGTTTGAAATATAAGCAAATTGCCTTATAAGTGTTTGTTTTATGGTGTTTTTGCAGAATTAAATTCCGGGATTAATAGGGCTCGATCGACATTTGTGTTTGGATTCATGACGTTAGGCGCAACCGTTTTCCTACCCTGATGAAAAAACTGGCTTCCATCGGCACCAGCCCTGCGGCCTCATCGACGCCACGTTGGCGGGCGGGCTGGCTGATCGCCAGGAGGTCCGCCCCGGGTGTGACAGCCCAAGATGGGTGGCTATTTCCTCTCCCAGGGCCGTCGTCTGTGGCCGTTTTTCCTGCTCGCTCGGGGCCTACGTGATGGCAAGCACACTCATATGGAAATGCATTGGTGTTTGTCATATGGGTACGCTAGGTTATACCCGGATTAACTTGGCCCCCGGGATGGGGCCGTATTTTTGACATTTGTTCGGGTGATAAAAATGAAAAAAAACGTGCTGAGTATGGCAGTGGCTTGTGTGTTGTCCGGTGTCATGTTGACCGCTTGCGGGGGCGGTGGTGACGATAACGGTGGCGGCAGCAATGGTGGCAACAATGGCGGTGGCACCGACACCGGCAGCAAGCCTCTTCACACTGCCGTCTTCCTGGATTCCGTCGTGGGTGGCCTCGACTATCGGTGCAACGATTACACCGGTGTCACCAATGCCAAGGGTGAATTCCTGTTTGATGATGGCGACACCTGCGAATTCGCATTGGGCAACCAGCGCCTGGGGGCGGTGACCCTCAAGGCGGGCAACTCGCTGGTGACCCCTTACACCCTGGCGGGTGACGACAAGGAGAAAGCGATCCGCATTGCGGCATTGCTGCAGACGCTCGACAGCGACAGCAATCCGGAGAACGGCATCACCCTCGACAAGGCGCAGGTCGCGCAACTGGGGATCGTCGAACTGGGTAGCGATGACGCCTTCAACACCTCCCTGGTTGAGGCGCTGAAAACAGCGGGCCTCACCAAAGCCGTCGTCTCTCTGGCTGCGGCGAAAGCCCACCTCTCCGCCACCCTGGCTGGCGTCAATGGCCGCTCCGTGGCGGTCGACAAGGTGCTGAGCGATCTGCAGGGACTGACCGATCTGAAAAACCTGGACGTCGAGAGCAAGTTCAAGGAGTACAAGGAGACCCTGCAGGCCGAGACCGGTGAGAGCGGCAAGGCCGATCGCCAGATCGTGCTAGCCATGCTGACCATGCTGGAGGTGACCAACAACCCCGTGGTGGCTGAACGCCTGGGCTTCACCTCGTCCGCCATTGGCAGTGGTTACAGCACCAGCCTGGCCAAGGTGATGGATGTCATCATCCACACCCCCGGCACCGCCTCCGTGGCGCTCAAAGGTGGCAAGGGATATACCCGTGACGTGGCCAAGCTGATGGGCGCCTATGCCGACAGCCTGGAAAACGTCGCGGCTGCCCTGGCCGATATCCAGGATCCGGATTACAGCGCCACCTATGGCGATGACGATACCGTCACCCTCAACCTCGACGGTGCCAAGGCACTGCGGGCGTCTGCGATGGCGATGGCATCGGCCCTCAACATCGCCGCCTCCTACCAGTACGGTCCGGACAGCGCCTATGTCACCCAGCAGGAAGAAGTGACCTTGCCGCGTATGCACATCAAGGACACCTGGGGCATGCAGCCGACCACCACCTATGAAGAGAGCAGCAGCACCTTCGAGACCCAGTTCAGTCAGCAGGAAATCGAGCCGGATGCGCTGGTGGCGCACGCCGATTTCTTCCGTTTGACCGACGATGCCAAAGCACGGTTGGCCAAGGCCAAGTCGCAGTTGAAGGATGCGGTGAGCCTCGCTCTGACCATCGATCAGAGCAAGCTGGACGAGTCGTTGACCCAGGATGAGATCGAGGCCAATGCCGCGACCCTCAAGGAGCTGGCGAACCACTTTGCAGGCACTGTGCCCACTATCCAGTGGGAAAGCGTCGAGACCCGATACGTCAATACCGGCATGGGCTGGCAGCCTCAAGAGGTGGGGGTGAAGTACAACATCAATGTGCTGCCGTTCTTCGATGAGATGCTGGATCGCAGTGACATGACCATCAAGGTGACCGGCGGCTGTGATGGCGCCGTGGGGGCGCGGGATGCCGAACTGTCCAAGGCCATGGGAGAGCCCATGTGTCTCATCACGAGCGACGAGTTCAAGGTGCTTGCCCAAAGCGATCGCGGCACACTGAAGAACATCGGCTGGATGCAGGAAGATCAAGAAAGCCACACCGCCATCTATGCCAAGGGGGTGGGTTATGACTGGTCAACCCAGATGACACCGGTGGTCGGGTCGACCTTTGACAAGGTCTTCGTCTCCTGTACCGACCTGGATGACAACAAGGTCAGCTGTGCCGATCAGCTGTAAGCCAGTGGGAGCGCTCCTGACGGGGGTGCTCCTGTTGTGGATGCCGGTGGCACAGGCTGCCGGCATGCTGACGCGCTACACCGATTATCGGGAGCGTGTCTTCGATCGTCAGGGTCAGTTGCAATATCAATTGACCACCCACGAATACTTGCAGCGGATGCCCAGCGGGCGTCCGTCATTGTCCAGTCTGTTTGCGTTGCGAGAGATGCAACGAGCATCACTGCAGCTCAAGCAGGGCACCTTGATGGTGAATGACGTCATCGTGCGCTTCGAGCATGGGCATTATCAGGACGGCATGTTGATGATGGGGAACACGGAAGTGACCCTGCCTGAGGGTCGCATGCTGGCCGCTTCACTTCGATTTGATCCCGTCCAGCAGGTGCTGGATGCCCCCCGCGCCCGGTTGCTCAGCTTTTCCGGTGAGGTACTGGGCCAATACCGGGACTATCACCGCCCCCTTCGTTGATCCTGCCGGTTGGTCTCTGGCGGCTCAGGCCGTATAATCCCCGCCTGTATAAATAAACAGGAGTGGTGATGGACGTTTCAACCCTGCTCGACGGGCTCAATGACAAGCAAAGAGACGCGGTGGCGGCCCCCCGTTGCAACCTGCTGGTGCTGGCCGGTGCCGGTTCGGGCAAGACCCGGGTGCTGGTGCACCGTATCGCCTGGCTGATGCAGGTGGAACGCTGTTCACCCTTCTCCATCATCGCGGTCACCTTTACCAACAAGGCGGCGGCCGAGATGCGCGGCCGGGTCGAAAAAGTGATCGGCGACGGCGTGCGCGGCATGTGGATCGGCACCTTCCACGGCATCGCCCACCGCCTGCTGCGGGCCCACCATCTGGATGCGGGCTTGCCGCAGGATTTCCAGATCCTCGACTCGGACGATCAGTACCGCCTCATTCGCCGGGTGCTCAAGGCCCTCAACCTCGACGAGAAGCACTGGGCCCCGCGCGCCGTGATGGGCTACATCAACGGCAAGAAAGATGAAGGCTTGCGCCCCGGCGACATCGACCTTTATGGCGACCCCGTCACCCGCACCTATCAGCAGATCTACAAGACCTATCAGGAGACCTGCGATCGCTCCGGGCTGGTGGACTTTGCCGAGCTCCTGCTGCGCGCCCATGAGCTGTGGCTGAACAAGCCCCACATCCTCGAGCACTACCGCGACCGCTTCCAGAACATCCTGGTGGACGAGTTCCAGGACACCAACGGCATCCAGTACGCCTGGCTGCGGATGCTGGCGGGCGACACCGGCAAGGTGATGATCGTCGGCGACGATGACCAGTCCATCTACGGCTGGCGCGGCGCCAAGATCGAGAACATCCAGCGCTTCCTGACCGACTATCAGGGGGCCGAGACCATTCGCCTCGAGCAGAACTACCGCTCCACCGCCAATATCCTCAAAGCCGCCAACAGCGTCATCGCCAACAACGCCGAGCGCCTTGGCAAGGAGCTGTGGACCGAAGGGGCCGAGGGGGAGCCGATCTCCCTTTACGCCGCTTTCAACGAGGTGGACGAGGCCCGCTTCGTGGTTGGCCGCCTCAAGGATTGGAAAGAGAAGGGGGGTCTGCTCGCCGATTGCGCCATCCTCTATCGCTCCAACGCCCAGTCCCGGGTGCTGGAAGAGGCGCTGATGCAGGATGCCATGCCCTATCGCATCTACGGCGGCCTGCGCTTCTTCGAGCGCCAGGAAATCAAGGACGCCATGGCTTACCTGCGCCTTATCAACAACCGGGGCGACGACGCCAGCTTCGAGCGGGTGGTCAACACCCCGACCCGCGGCATCGGCGATCGCACCCTCGAGATCCTGCGTAACAACGCCCGGGATCAGGGCCAGAACCTCTGGCAATCGGCCAAGGCACTGCTCAATGACAAGGTGCTGACCGGTCGCGCCGGCAACGCGGTGCGCGGCTTCGTGGATCTCATCGACGCGCTGGAGGAACAGGTCTCCCTGCTGCCCCTGCACCAGCAGGCGGATATCGCCATCCAGCACTCCGGCCTCAAGGCCATGTATCTGGCGGAGAAGGGCGAGAAATCCCAGGCACGGGTAGAGAACCTGGACGAACTGGTCACCGCCTGCCGCCAGTACCAGCGCCCGGACGAGCTGGAGGATATGAGCGATCTCTCCGCCTTCCTCGCCCACGCGGCGCTGGAATCCGGCGAGAATCAGGCGGACGAATATGCCGACGCGGTGCAGCTGATGACCTTGCACAGCGCCAAGGGGCTGGAATATCCCCTGGTGCTGCTGGTCGGTGTGGAAGAGGGCATGTTCCCCAGCCAGCAATCCACCGAGGAGTCGGGGCGGCTGGAGGAGGAGCGGCGCCTCTGTTACGTGGGCATGACCCGCGCCATGGAGAAGCTCTACATCTGTTATGCCGAGAGCCGCCGCATCTATGGCCGCGAGATGTTCCACAAGCCGAGCCGCTTTATCCGCGAGATGCCCGCCGAGTGTCTGGAGGAGATTCGGCTGCGCACCCAGGTCAGCCGCCCCACCCAGTACGGCCGCTTCAGCCAGAACGAGGTGCAGCAGAGCTTCGACGCCAGCGGCATCAAGCTCGGCCAGCGGGTGCTGCATCCGAAATTCGGGGAAGGCATAGTGCTCAACTTCGAAGGTGTCGGCCAGCAGAGCCGGGTGCAGATCCAGTTCGACGACGTCGGCGCCAAGTGGCTGGTGACCGCCTATGCCAGATTGGAAGCACTCTGACTATTCTCGCTCTTGATGCAACCAATCCGGCTTAAGCCGGGTTGGTTTTATCTATCGTTCATTGCGAGCGTTTTAATAACGCGATCGTCAGAATTCGATTCGCTATTCGAATCTATTCTATACAACGATGGTTTAAATTTCGCTCAGTGTGCTGACAGCCATATTATTATGTTTGGCCACCATATCCTTAAGCTCTTGAGGAACACTTGGGTATTTTAATGATAGTTTTTGAATGTACCTAATTAAGTGCTTGTAGTTTTTTTTGTCGACGCCATAAATATAAGATAATAGCCCTATAATATGAGACAGGTCATCATTTTTCCCTACCAACAGATGATGAATTTTTGCTTTGATGCTACGCAGCATTACTCGCCCTATGCCGACACTACGTTCAGTAACAACAAGCCCTGTAATTCTTTTATTTTTTTTAGTTCCGGAGAAGTAAGTTTTATCTTTGTTTATAACAAATTTTTCATCATGGATGATGAATTTAGCCATGCTATATACTTTGGTTATTTTTTTAGCTGTTTGTGCGGAAAATGTAATATCATCAGCATATCTAGTGTACGTAATGCCTTTTTTACCTGCATAGCCAGATATCCTTGCATCCAACCTTGAACATACTAGATTAGCTAGCTTAGGTGATGTTGGAGCACCCTGAGGTAATCCGCCATTGTAGACACAAAGATTTGTTAAGGTATGACTAACGTGAACATTATACCCAATGCTTCTGAAAATACTGAAAACATAGCCTGATTTTATGCTTGGGAAAAAATCTTCCAAGTCTAGACTTAGGATATAATTAGCTCCAATATGGGGGGTTGCATTGTCTAAAGTAGACGAACCTTTTTCAAATCCTTTTGAAAATTTTGAAGCAGAGAGCTTATCTAGAATATTTCTCAATATCCAACTCTGCAGTGCCTTGAGATCTCGGGATGGTTGAGATATTTGACGATGCCCCCCGCTTTTCTTAGGCATTAGAAAGGTATTATAAAATCTTTTATGCTGGGTAGAGAGTAAAATAATTCGCTCTCTTGATATACGAGTTAGAAACGATAAATCATCAAGAGTGGTTATGGCTGGAAGCCCCAAGTTTTTTAGGGTATAAATCGTATTTTTTTGCATAGGTAGTGCACGTCTCTACGGCTTAAGAATACTCGTTTCAATGTGCGGTTCAAGCGCGGTAGCGCTTGCTCCGCACATTGAAACTCATTGGCCAACAATGGTCTGGATTATCTGTGGGATGGCGAAACACCATCCAGCGGGAAATTCCCACTCGCTAGAGACGTGCACTGCGTTCTATCCTATCACGTCTAAGAGTCGAATGTCTACGATTCTCCACATTCATAATTTCCAACCTAGTATTGTCTAGACGCGTAATCTCTGAATTATTTTTGACATACTGGTATCCAGTTAATGTTATTTTATATTCATAACCAGAGCGAGTAATCATATTATTATTAATTAGGGACCCGAGAGATGACTTCAAAGCTATTTCACATAGTCCTTTATCCTCCTCTGTTGCATGCATTAATAGTTTTAGCAGGATAAAATAATCAGCATTTTCTATAAGATAAATGCAAGGAAGAACAAACCTTTCAGTCTCAAGCAAGTTGGCAATATTTCTCTTTACTGGGTGTTGCTCTTTAATTGTTTTAATTTGAGCAGTGATTTTTCTTAGAATAGCTCTGCTATCTTCATGCTCAGCTTCCAAACTATCATATTTAACTTGCATTACTTTACCACTCTTTGACTCCTTAATTAATCTATAGGGGCCATAATTTATAAAGCTTTTAGCATTTTTATATTTTTTGTCGGACAATACAATCATTTTTCTGGCCAGTTCTGTATTGTTAGAAAATGCACCTAGTTCAGCAAATGAGCCTGGACTTTCTGGGCATATTATTATGACGTCAACACTTTTTGCTAAAATACTTTCTAAGTTTAGAAGGCTATATTTACCTTGGCCAGCCAAAAGATCATCAAAAATATCTTCTGGGTATAGAAGTCTATACCTCTTTTTATCCCCTAAAATATTCGCTACTTTAGATCTAGCTTTGCTCTTGTCATTAATGTCTGCACCACATAAAAAGATGGTGCTTATTTTTTCTTGCTGAGGAATTAACAAGTTTATTTCTACAGCTTCAGATATTATTTCTAAATGTTCATCTTTTAAATTATGTTTCATTTTATTCTAGGTGCGTTAAATGATGAATGTTAGTTTTATACAATTAATAAGGTTTTTTTTCTAGCTTTTTCACGGGGAAAGGTTTGATTAGGGAGGTGTAATCGGACGATCGCGTATGGGGTAATCGTCTCTTCGATCATTCACAAAGGCAAAACCCTTGAGGGGTTTACTCCAATTCCCCTAACGACCCATCAACTGACCCGCACCAATCCTGCAGATAGATGCCGTTTGCCATGTAACGATGGAAGGTGGAGTAAGGCCAATCGGCCACCCGTGAGACATGACCATGTTTGAGGGGGTTGATATGGACGTAATCCATATGGTGGCGGTAATCCTGCTCATCCCGGATCAGATGTTCCCAATAATGGCGTTGCCAGATGCCCCGCTCCCCGTTGCGTAACCGGGTCTGGCTGCGGCGCTCGTTGACCGGCAAGGCGCGGGAGAAATGGCTTTTAATGAGCCGCCACCGCAGGGGGAAATCGGTGTCCCCTTCCGGCAGAGAGAGAATGCAGTGGAGATGGTCGGGCAACACCACCCATGCGTGGATGGCGAAGGGGTGAGCCTGCTGCACCTTGGCAACGCTGTGGCGCAGCAGGTCGATCTGCTCCACCAGCAATCGGTTGTTGCGCCGCTCCAGCAGGTTGACGGTAAAGAACCAGGTTCCGCCGGGCCACCATGCCCGCCGCCAGTTGGCCATGCCTTTCCCCTTGTTTAGGCTGAAAAGCCAAGCATAGCCTCGCCGCCATATACCCAATCACGCGAACGTCTGATGACGCGATCGTCCGATTACGCTTCGCTAATCGAACCTACACGCCGCATAAGATGGGTTATCGGTATCGTGGCCGAGAGGCACAAACCCCAGGCTCCCGCCTGTCTGGCTCACCGCAACTGAAACGCCTTGACGAGAAATTCGATAAAGAGCCGTACGTTGCGGGACTGCTCCTTGTGGAAGGGGTAGACGGCGAACAGGGCGTGGGGGTCGGGTTGCCAGTCGGGGATCAGTCTGACCAGGGTGCCGTCCGACAGGTCGTTCGACACGAATTCATCCGGTACCAGGATCACCCCGAGCCCCTGCACCGCCGCCTGTTTCAGGGCGATGCCGTTGTTGGCGCAGAAGCTGGCGGGGGGCAGATCTACCGCCACGCTTTCCGCGTCCCGGGTGAAGAACCACTTGTTGGGGGAGGAGGAGAGGCTGTAGCGCAGGCAGTTGTGGCCCTTGAGATCCGCCGGGTGGGCGGGCTGGCCCGCCTCCTTCAGGTAATCGGGGGCCGCGCAGAGCACCCGCGGCACCTCGCACAGGGGTTTGGCGCGCAGGGTGGAGTCCTCCAGAGTGCCAGCCCCCCGGATCACCACGTCCAGCCCCTGATCCACCAGATCCATGTAGGCGTCGCTCAGGATCACCTCGATGCCGATCTCCGGATAGCGGCGCTGGAATTCGCAGACAAGGGGGTTGAGGCGGATCAGCCCGTAGGACATGGGCATGCCGATCCTCAGCCTGCCCCTGGGGGTGAAGGAGGCGGCCATGATGGACTGGTCGGCGGCCTCCAGGCTGTCCAGCACGGCGCATATCTGGCCGTAATAGGCCATGCCCGATTCGGTGACGCTCAGCCGCCGGGTGGTGCGGTTGATCAGCGCAATGCCGAGAAAGGCTTCCAGCTCGTTGATGTTCTTGCTGACCGCCGCCTGGGAGAGGCGCAGGTCGTCCGCCGCCGCCCTGAAGGTGCCCATTTCCACTACCCGGCGAAAGACGTTCAGCGCCGTGATCTTGTTCATCCTGCCCCCGTTAATTCACTACTGGTAAATGATGGCGCCATCATTGCGCACTTTTATCACAATAGTGCGGATCCCCGGGGTGTCCACCCCCCCATCCCCCGCCAGACAGAGAGTTGCCGGTGGCAGAGCGGCCCGGATCATGGCCCTCTGGGTGTGGCGGGCCCGGCAGAGATGCAGACGAAAGAGAGGCGATGAGCCCCGGGCACCCCGGCCCGTGACGGCAGGCATAAAAGCAGGCGGCAGGGCCCGGGCCCCGCCGCCAGATGGCACGCACCGGCTTACTGCACCTTGCCGGGGGCGGGGGGCAGGGTGATGCCGACATCGGCCCAGGGGTTGGTGCCGAGCAACTGGGCGTGGGGCACATCCGCCTGGTAGCGCATGGTGAACGCCTTGGGCCCGTGGGCGAAGGCCACCAGCAGCCCCTGTTTTGCATCCATCAACCCGGCGTGCATGCCGAGCCCGTGATAGCTGATCCGCACGGCCTTGTCCGCAAGGCCCACTTTGTCTATCTGGAAGCGGGCGATACTGCCGTCTTTGAGGGTAAAGCCCCAGCGGAACGGGCCGCCGCTGACCACCGTCATCACCTCGTCGATGTCGGTGCCGTCCTCGGCGGAGTTGACGTGCATGCGGCCATATTTGCCGAGCACGGCGCTGCGGGTGCGCTCGTCCAGCGCCATCAGGTCATAGACCTTGGGGTAGGGGCCGACGCCGGTCTCTTCGGTGGCGACGCCGCCCCCTTGCACCGCGGGCGCGCGCCCTGCGAGCCTGGCCTGCTCCAGCAGCTCCCCCTGACTCAGGTTGAAGGCCGAGATCAGGGCGCCGTGCTCCGCTTTGGTCAACGCGCGGCGGTGGGAGGCTTCAAGCAGCGGCCTGGCGGCCTCGGGGATGTCGACGGTGACCACGTTGACGCCGATGGGGTTGAGCGCGTTGTTGACCGCCTCGACCCCGCTGACGGCGGCGCGGCCATCGCTGAACTGCACCGAGACGATGTCACCGGCGAAGGTGTTGAAAGAGAAGGCCGAGGCGAGGGTGCCGGCCAGCAACGGGATAAGGGTGAGTTTCATACAAGACTCCTCGTTAAGGTTCGAGAAGCAGTCTAGGGCGGTGATGTGTTCACTGAAATGACACTTGGATGATATGAAAATTCACTGACAGTAATGAATCGTGGGGATCAGGGTCGTCGGCCCGCCCCGGGGGAGCGTGCCCTCTGCCAGAGGGTGTGAGCCCGGTTGACGCAACGGGGCCCGGCTTGTGGTATGACTCGGGGCGTCACCAAACAGAACCTGTCGGAGGAAGAGACAATGCTGGCGTTGATCACCACGGCGCACCACACCTGCTACCCCAATCCCATCGCCTTTCGGGCCGGAGAGCGGGTGCGCATCGGCCACGAGGACGACGAGTTCCCGGGCTGGGTGCGCACCTTTACCGCAGACGGCAACGAGGGGTGGGCGCCCCTGTCCATGCTGACCCCGATCAGCGCCGAGGAGGCGCAGGCGCGCCAGGACTATACCGCCCGGGAGCTGGACGTGGCGGTGGGGGAGCGGGTACGGGTGGATCGGGAGCTGGCAGGCTGGCTCTGGGTTCACAACGAAGCGGGGGGCTCAGGCTGGATACCGGCAAGCTGCATCGCCTCGCCCTCATAAGGTGCAGCGGCTCGGAGAAGGAGTAGAGCGGAGAGAGAAACCCGGCCAGCGACGGACGTGCGGCCGGGTGAATTGTAAAGAGTAGGGTGACGGAAAACGGATCAGCCTAGTCTAATCAACTCGATGGGGGCGTAGCGCTCCTGGCTGTTCGTCAGCAGCACGCACTTCTCATGTTCCGCCTCATAGGGGGTCAGGTTGTCGGTGTGCGCCTCCTTGAGGGTGTCGACCGCGCCGGTGGCGGCAATCATCACCCGTTGGCCCAGGGTCAGCACATTGCGGTTTCGATCGTAGATCTTCATGGCATTCTCCTTGTGGGATGGGTGCCCCGGCCCGTGCCGGGGCAACGGGCTCCAGACTACGCCCCTCGAAAAACGAGATGCCTGTCACAGATCAAAAAAAGGGGAAAGAGGGACTCGGTGCGGCGACGGGGTATGGCGCGCTGGCCTCGCAGCCCGCCGGTGATCGCCACCGCCTGTCGCAGGGCAGGAAGAGCGCCCCCGCTTTTCATCCCCTCGGGCTCGAACTGCAAGGGGGATGCGCTATAGTGGAGCCGCTCGTTTTACTGCCTTCAACCAACCGAGAGTGCATTATGAATCGTGATATCGCAGCCCAGTTCATCAAGATGCTGACCAACCTGGACCAGTGTCTGGCCAAGGCCGAGGCCCACGCCGAGGCGAAGAAATTCAACGTGGACAACTTCTTCAATGAGCGCCTCATCGTCGACATGCTGCCCCTGAGCAAGCAGGTGCTGATCTGCTGTGACAGCGCCCGCGCCGTGGTGGCCACCGCCAGCCTGAGCGAGCCGCCGGTGCTGGGGGATGATCCCAAGACCATGGCGGATCTGCGCGCCCACGTGGCCAAGACCATCGCCTATCTGCAAGGCAAGCTGGACGCCGATTTCAGCCAGTATGCGAGCGGCCACTACTACCCCTACTGGGCCGGTGGCAAGGGGATGGACGGCCATAGCTGCGTCCACGAGTACGGCATCCCGAACTTCTACTTCCACCTCACCATGACCTATGCCCTGCTGCGCCAGGCCGGGGTGGATCTGGGCAAGCGGGATTACCTGGGCGGTCTGAACCTGCAATAAGCCGCGCTTCAGTGACGACAAAGCCTGCCCCCTGGCAGGCTTTGTCGTTTTCGGCCCGGCTCAGCGCCCCAGGTTGTCGGCCAGTTGTTTGGCGCGACTTGCGGCCCACTGATCGATCATCTTCTCCATCTCCAGGGCGGTGATGGGGGAATCCTTGTGGGTGGTGTCCGGGCTCTCGCGAGCGTCCATCACCCGCACCAGCAGCTTGCCGCTCTGGGCGTCGAGCAACTGGGCCATGCTGCCCACCTTGAGCAGATAGGGCTCCTTGCCTATCACCTCGCGGGTGACGTTGATGGCGATCTTGGCGGGCAGCAGATCCCGCAGCTTGGGGTCGGGCCGGGTCAGGTCGAAGTTGGTGATGGCCGCCTGCACCCGCATCACGCCGGGACCGGGTTCGGTAGCCATCTTGATGCCCTGGCTCATCAGTTCGCGCTGGAAGGTGGCGTGGTAGTAGCGGCCGATCTCGTTCTGCTCGTTGGCGGTCAGCAGATACCACTGGCCGTTCTCCTGGCGGATGAACTGCAAGGGATCGAGCAGTACCTGATGGTACTGGCGCAGATCCACGCCGGGCTCCTTGTAGATGCGCTGGTTGGGGTTGCTCTCGCTTTGCTGGAAGGCGGTGAGCGGGATCGCCTGCAGGCTGTGGGTGACCTGGTTCTTCACGGCGCACCCGCCCAGCAGGGCGGCGGCCATGGTCATCATCAAGACTCGTTTCATGGGGGCTCCTGGCGGTGGATGGTCGCTGCAAGAACGCAGCCCGCCCTGCCCACAGAGATACCTGATCAGGCCCCTCTCTCACAAGGGGTATCTGTGCGGGGCCACCGGGGGAGCCCCCGTGTCGGGTCACTCGGCGGGGATCTCGGGCTCCACCAGGGTGGCGAGCTGCATCAGGGACTCCTGCCAGCCGAGGTAGCACATCTCCACCGGGATGACCGCCGGAATACCCGCCTGTTCGATGGCGAGATCGGTGCCGCACAGCACCTGGGTGAGGGTGATGGTGACCTGCATCTCCCCCGGCAGGTTGGGGTCGTCGAAGCGGTCGGTGTAGCGGATGTGCTTGCCCGGCTCCAGCGCGAGATACTCGCCGCCGAAGGCGTGGGTGTGGCCGCTGGCGAAGTGGGTGAACGACATCCTGAACTGGCCGCCGACCCTGGCATCCAGCGCCGCCACCTTGCAGGTGAAGCCATGGGGCGGCAGCCATTTGGCCAGGGCGTCCGGCTCGATAAAGGCTCTGTATACCCGCTGTGGCGGGGCCTTGAGCACGCGGTGCAGGGTGACTGTGTTCATGGGGGACTCCTCTTGGCGGCAACAGGGACGGGTCGCAGCAAGGATAGCCATCATCCCCGTGGCCTGCGGGGGTGCGTCGCCTCCTTTCGCCTGCAGAGAGGATTTTTCGTTTTCTCTTCAAGGAGTTGATCAAGATAGAGGTTATTGTCACCGTTCGCTCATATAATCGCCGCCATGCAAGCGACTCGGAAGGATTCGATGACACAGCTGATGGCGGCCCTGCTGGGGCTGTTTTACGCCAGCCTGATCTGGGCGGCGCCCGTCCCCTTCGTGACGGCCCCCGGCCCCCATGCCACGCAGGGGAGGCTGGAGCCCCTGCTCTCCTGGTTCTCGGGGGAGTTTTCCAGCCAGGAGCAGGCCACCTTCGATGCCCGCTTCACCAGCGCCGAGCTGCGGCTGGTGGAGATCTGGCCCGGGGAGGGCCCCTTTCGCTGGGTCTATGCGGAGCAGTTTCTGACCGAGCGGGCGCAGCGACCGTTTCGCCAGCGCATCTACCGCTTCTCCTCCCTGCCCGATGGCCGCATCCTGATGGCCGAACTGACCATGCCGAGGGCCACGGATTTTGCCGGCGCCTGGCGTCGGCCCGAGCTGCTTGACTCCCTCACCCCGCAGCAACTCTCTCTGCGCGAAGGGTGCGAGATCTGGCTGACCCGCCAGCCGGGTGGGGAGTACAAGGGACAGACCCGGGTCGGGCATTGCGCCACCGATTTTGGCGGTGCCACCACCCTGGTGCAGTACCTCTGGATCGGCCCGGACAGTGTCCGGCTGCTGGACAGGGCCTATGACAACGGCGCCCATCAGCGCTGGGGCAGCCCGGGGGAGGGTTACGTCTACCTGCGCAAGGGGATGCGGCGCGGGGAGTAGTCACGCCGTCCGTCAAGGCCCCTCCCTGCTTGCCGCCATAAAGAACGTGCCGGTCAGGCCGCCGGCCAGTGCCCTTGCAGATCCACCAGGATGGAGAGGCTGACCGCGCCAAACAGCAGGCCCGTCATCAGGTTGAGCGGGCGCTGGATGCGGCCGAGCAGGTGCTGGGCGCGGGGAGTGGAGAGGCTCCAGGCCAGGGCGCTGAACCAGACGAGGGAGAGCAGGAACAGCTCCAGGATCAGCAATCCCCGGGTCAGGCCATCCACCTGGGGCGTCACCATGGCGGCCAGCAGTCCCATGAAGAACAGCATCGCCTTGGGGTTGAGCAGATTGGTGGCCAGCCCGCTCTTCACCCCCTTGCGCCAGCCCGGCCGCTCGCCCCCGGCGCGCAGCGCCAGATCCCCGCTTCCCTGCCATGCCGCTTTCAGCGCCCCCCAGCCCAGCCAGCCCAGATAGAGGGCACCCACCAGTTTCACGGCGAGAAAGAGCCAGGGCTGGCTTGCGATCAGCAGGCTGATGCCGGTCAGGCTCAGGGTGGCGTGGAGCAGGATGGCGAGCGCGATGCCAAGGGCCGCTCCGAGGGCGGTGGGCCTGTGCAGGCTGGTGCGCAGGATGAGCGCGAAATCCGGGCCCGGGCTCGCCAGGGCGACGAGGTGGACGAGACCCAGGGTCAGAAACAGGCTGGTGAACATAAAAGACCTCCGACAGCGGTATGGAGGTGACAGCATGGGGCAGGACGGGGGACGGGAGATTGTAAAAGATTGCAGCGGCGACGATTCAGGCGGGCAGCATCTGCTGGCGATACTCCGCCGGGGTGAGCCCGAAGGCCTGACGAAAACCGTGGTGGAAGTGGCTCTGATCGAAGAAGCCCACCGCCAGTGCCACTTCGCTCACCGGCAGACCGCTGCCGAGCAGGCGCTTGCCCTGTTCGAGGCGCAGCCGCTTGAGCCAGGCATAGGGGGTCATGCCGGTCTTCTTCTTGAACTGACGCAGGAAGGCGAAGCGATCCAGCCCGAACAGGGCGGCCAGGTCTTCCAGGGTGTGGCGCTCGTCCAGCCGGGCCAGCAGATGGTCGCGCAGGAACCTGAGCTGGGGATCCGCCAGGGCGTGTCGCTCGGGGGCGAGCCGGAACAGTTCGCCCAGCAGGGCCAGCAACTGGCTCTCCGCCAGCAGGCCGTCGGGGGCAGGGCCGTCCAGGTGCATGTGCAGGCGGGCAAAGCCCTGATAGAGGTCGGGGCGGCTCTGCAATCCCTGGTGGAAAAAGGGCTCGGGGTGTTCCGGCAGCCAGCGGGCCAGCTGCTCGGGGGCGATGGAGAAGACCCGCACCTCGTACCCTTCCGGCAGCAGGCTGAGGCCGTCGTGCATTTCGTCCGGGTTGACGGTGGAGAGTTCGCCGCGCACCAGGTTGTGGCTGTTCCCCTTGTGGATGAACTTCTGGCCGCCCCGCTGCACCAGACCGATGTGATAGTCCAGATGCACGTGGCGGCCATAGCTGAACTCCCTGTGGTGGGAGTGGGAGAGTTCAACCCCCGGCAGCAGCCGGGATTGCCAGTAGTGGATGCGGGATTGGGGTGCGTTCATCCCCTATTGATACCCCGAAAGCGGCCCCGTGGCTTGTAGATTATTGCGCTGGCGCCTCAGCCGGCCTCCTGGCGCCGCTTGCCGCTGCGCAGGCCATCCAGGCTGAACAGCACCAGGGCGCTCCAGATGCAGCCAAAGGTGATCATCTTGTCCAGCGCCAGCGCCTCGCCATACAGGGTCACCGCCAGGATGAACATCAGGCTGGGGCCTATGTACTGGAAGAAGCCCAGGGTGGAGAGTTTGAGCCGGGTGGCCGCTGCGGTGAAGCAGAGCAGGGGGGCCGTGGTGACGGCGCCCGCGGCGATGAGCAGCAGGTTCAGGTGCCAGTCATTCTGGGTGAGGTGGCTGGTGGGGCTGTCGGCGATGCCCCACAGATAGAAGGCGGCTGGCGGCAGCATGATCAGGGTCTCGATGAGCAGGCCGGTGAGGGCGTCCAGGGCCAGCTTCTTGCGAATGAGGCCGTAGATGGCGAAGCTCGAGGCCAGCACCAGGGCTATCCAGGGCAGGGAACCGAAGGCGATGAGCTGGACGGCGACACCGACAAAGGCGAGCCCTACCGCCCACCACTGCAGGCGGCGCAGCTTCTCGCTCAGAAACACCATGCCGAGCAGCACGTTGAACAGAGGGTTGATGTAGTAGCCCAGGCTCGCATCCAGCATGTGGCCGTTGTTGATGGCCCAGATGAACAGCAGCCAGTTGCCGCCGACGGTGACGGAGGTGAAGGCCAGGGTGAGCAGCACCTTGGGCTGGCGCAGCACCGCCTGCACCTTGTGCCACTGGCGTCCGAGCAGCACCAGCACCATCAGCAGGGCGCAGGACCAGATCATGCGGTGGGTCAGGATCTCGGCGGCCGGCACGGCGGAGAGGGACTTGAAGTAGATGGGTGCCAGGCCCCAAAGGGTGTAGGCGCCGAGGGCATAGAGGACGCCCTGGCGCTGGATCTGTTGTTGCATGCGGATAACCTTCACTGGAGTGCGGATGTCGGGAAACATCGCAAAAAGTCAGTGTAGCGATCCTTTTGCAGGGAAAGAAGACAATAAATGGGTCTGACGGGATTTTAACAGCAGGAGCGACTTCAGCGACCGCCCCCGCGGCGGATCTTCTCCACGTCCATCAGCAGCCACAGCATGAGGGCGATGGCGGAGATCCAGGGGCCCCAGGTGACATAGGCTTCCCCCTGACCCAGCACGAAGAACAGCAGCGGCAGTCCCACCACCAGAAACAGTACACTTCCCAGAAAAAACAGCATTTTTATCTTTAAATTTAATGGCTTGCTATTTGACGATTATATCGATTGAGCGAGAGGATAAAAGAGTAAAAATGAGAAAGGGGGATTTCTCCCCCTGTTTTGTTGATAAGCGTCATTTATGACGTTATTCGAGCTGGATCCAGGTGCTTTTCAGCTCGGTGTACTTCTCCAGGGCGTGCAGGGACTTGTCGCGCCCGTTGCCGGACTGCTTGAAACCGCCAAACGGCATGGTCATGTCGCCGCCATCCCAGTTGTTGACGAAGACGGTGCCGGCGCGCAGGGCGCGCGACCCTTTCACCGCCTGGTTGAGATCCGCCGTCCAGATGGCGGCCGCCAGGCCGTAGTCGGTGTCGTTGCCCAGCGCAATGGCCTCTTCCAGGGTGTCGAAGCCGGTCACCGCCAGCACGGGGCCGAATATCTCCTCGCGGAAGATGCGCATCGTCGGGGTCACGTCGTCGAAGATGGTGGGTTCGATGTAGTAGCCACCCTCCTCGGGCTGGGTACGCTTGCCTCCCAGCAGCAGCTTGGCGCCCTCCTGCTGGCCGATGGCGATGTAGTTGAGCACCTGCTCCATCTGGATGTGGTCCACCATGGCACCGATGCGGGTGGTGGGGTCGAGCGGGTTGGCCGAGATCCACTCGCGGGCATGGGCCAGCAGCCGCTCCATGAACTGGGGCTTGATGCTGTTTTGCACCAGCAGGCGGGAGGCGGCGGTACACACCTCGCCCTGGTTGTAGAAGATGGCGCCGGCCGCGCTGCGGGCGGCTGCGTCCAGGTCAGGTGCATCCGCCAGTATGATGTTGGGGCTCTTGCCGCCGCACTCCATGAAGGCGCGCTTGAGGTTAGACTTGCCGGAGCACTGCACCAGATGCTTGCCGATCTTGGTGGAGCCGGTGAAGGTGATGCAGTCGACGTCCATGTGCATGGCCAGCGCCTCGCCCACGGTGTGACCAAAGCCCGGCAGCACGTTGAACACGCCGTCGGGGATGCCCGCCTCCTTCGCCAGACCCGCGATGCGCAGGGCGGTGAGGGGGGATTTCTCGGAGGGTTTGAGGATCACCGAGTTGCCGGTGGCGAGCGCCGGGCCCAGCTTCCAGCAGGCCATCACCAGGGGGAAGTTCCAGGGCACGATGGCAGCCACGACACCGAGGGGCTCGCGGGTCACCAGGGCCAGGGCGGACTCTTCCACCGGGGCGACCTGATCGTAGATCTTGTCTATCGCCTCGGCGTTCCAGGCGATGCAGTTCGCGGCGGCGGGGGCGTCATACCCCATGGCGTCGCCGATGGGCTTGCCCATATCCAGCGACTCCAGCAGTGCCAGCTCCACCAGGTTCAGGCGCATCAGTTCGGCGAAGCGCTGCATGATGAGCTTGCGCTGCTTGGGAGAGAGGCCGCACCAGCGCTTGTCGTCGAAGGCGGCACGGGCCGCCTTGACCGCCAGCTCGGCATCGGCGGCGTCGCAGGAGGCGACCCTGGTCAGCAGTTGGCCGTTGGCCGGATTGATGCAATCGAAGGTGGCGCCGTTGACGGCATCCCGGTAGGTGCCGTCGATAAAGGCTTGCGAGGGCAGGGTCAGATGGGCGGCCTTGTGTTGCCACTGGGCCAGGGTCAGGTCACTCATGTTCACTCCTTGAACCGGCAGAAAGTCAGTCTCCGCGTATCAATATGCTAAACATCCTGCCGCTTGTAAATCCATCTTGTAACAATTCATTAAACACTGACCCCGAACAACCCGGGCCAACGGCGGGGCAAACCGGGCGCCCTGGCCTGTGGTGTCGGGGGTCGCGCGGCGGGGCGGGAGCCCGTGTCGCTGGCCTGATCCCCGGGTCGGGCAGGGGTGGATCCCGGCGGGCTGTTCCGGGAGAAGGCCCGTCAGAAGCTGGCGGGCGTGTTGGCCGAGATCAGCACGCACTCCTGATCCCCCACGTTGCGAAAACGGTGGGGGGTGCGGCTGTCGAAGTAGTAGCCATCCCCCGGTGCCAGCAGGTGAACCTGCTCGCCCACGGTGACTTCCACCTGACCCCGGATGACGATGCCGCACTCTTCCCCTTCGTGACTCAGCATGTCGTCACCGGTGTCGGCGCCCGGGGGCAGTATCTCCTGCATCATGCCGATGGCGCGGTTGGCGCGGCTGTGACCCACCAGACGGTAGCTGATGGGGTGGGTGCCGAGATCCGGCATGTCGTCCGCACGGAAGATCACCTCGGAATCCATCTCCGTCTCGTCGGTGAAGAAGCTGGCCAATGACATGGGGATGCCTTCCAGCACCTTGCGCAGGGAGGCCACCGAGGGGCTCACCTGATTTTTCTCGATCTGGGAGATAAAGCCGTTGGTCACACCGGAGCGTTTTGCCAGCTCGCGCTGGGAGAGGGCCGCCTTGGTGCGAACCGCCTTGAGGCGGTGACCGATATCCATCGATAGACACTCCTTGACTGTTTACTATTATTAAAATTGTGTTAAATATCTTATACCACCCCTGAGGGGTGACACCAAGCCGGGCGATAAAAGCCCTTTTTTATGGATTCAAGTGTTTAATTTAATAGGCATGAGCCGGGTGTTACTAAACGCCTTAAGGATGAGGTGACCATGAAACCTGTCAGCGACATCAATACCCCCGACATGTCCGCATTCTGGATGCCGTTCACCGCCAACCAGCAGTTCAAGGCGGCGCCGCGCATCCTGAAGTCGGCAGAGGGGATGTATTATCACTCAGAGGATGGCCGCAAGATACTGGATGGCACTGCCGGACTCTGGTGTTGCAACGCAGGCCATGGTCGGCGCGAGATCGCCGAGGCGGTCTCCCAGCAGATCTCCCACCTCGATTTTGCCCCCACCTTCCAGATGGGCCACCCCCTGCCGTTCGAGCTGGCCAACCGGCTGGTGGAGATCGCCCCCAAGGGATTCGGTCACGTCTTCTATACCAACTCCGGATCGGAGTCCGTGGACACCGCGCTCAAGATTGCGCTGGCCTGGCAGCGGGCTCGCGGCCAGGGGACCCGTACCCGGCTCATCGGCCGCGAGCGCGGCTACCACGGGGTGGGTTTTGGCGGCATCTCGGTGGGGGGCATTCCCGGCAACCGCAAGTGGTTCGGCTCCCTGCTGACCGGGGTGGATCATCTGCCCCACACCCTCAACATAGGGAAAAATGCGTTCACCAAGGGATTGCCAGCAGAAGACCTCACCCTGGCCGATGAACTGGAGAAGATTGTCTTCCTGCACGACGCCAGCAACATCGCGGCGGTGATCGTCGAGCCCATCGCCGGCAGCACCGGGGTCATCATGCCCCCCAAGGGCTATCTCAAGCGGCTGCGGGAGATCTGTACCAAACACGGCATCCTGCTGATTTTTGACGAGGTGATCACCGGTTTCGGCCGCCTCGGCTCCCCCTTCGCCGCTCAGGAGTTCGACGTCATCCCCGACATGATCACCTGCGCCAAGGGGCTCACCAACGGCGCCATCCCCATGGGGGCCGTGCTGGTGCAAAACCATATCTATGACGACATGATGGCGGCGGGCAAGGGGGCCATCGAGCTGTTCCACGGCTACACCTACTCGGGTCACCCGGTGGCGGCGGCGGCGGGTCTGGCGACCCTCGAGATCTATCGCAACGAGAACCTGCTCAGCCGCGCCGCCGATCTGGCAGGCTACTGGGAGGAGGCGGCCCATTCCCTCAAGGGCTGCAAGCACGTGAAGGACGTGCGCAACTACGGCCTGGTGGCGGGCATCGAGATCGAATCCATGCCCGATGCGCCGGGCAAGCGGGCCTACGAGGTGTTCGTACGCTGTTTCGAGAAGGGGGCGCTTATCCGGGTGACCGGCGACATCATCGCCCTGTCGCCTCCCCTCATCATCGAGCGCAGCCAGATAGACGATCTCTTCACCCTGCTGCAGGACGCCCTGCAGGCCCAGGACTGACCCCCACATCACACAGGATGGCGCTCGTCCCGGGCGTCATCCCCCTGTGCTGCCCCGGCGCGGCGAGGGGAGGACGGATGACCCATCACGGAGGATTTATGAGTTACAGGATCGACAACTTCATCGACGGCGAGACGACCGAGAGTCGCAGCGAGCGTTTCGGTGCCATCTTCAATCCGGCCACCGGCCAGCAGCAAGGCTCCGTCGTTCTCAGCACGGCCGACGAGTGTGCCGAGGCGATTGCCTGCGCCGAGCGCGCCTTTGGGGAGTGGGCCCAGACCCCGCCGCTGGTGCGGGCCCGGGTGCTGTTTCGCTTCAAGGAGCTGATGGAGCAGCACAGGGACGAGTTGGCCCAGCTCATCAGCCGTGAGCACGGCAAGGTCTTCTCCGACGCCCAGGGGGAGCTGACTCGGGGGCTGGAGGTGGTGGAGTTTGCCTGCGGCATTCCCCATCTGCTCAAGGGGGAGCACTCCCTCAACGTGGGCCGCGGGGTCGACAGTCACTCCATGATGCAGCCGGTGGGGGTCTGCGCCGGCATCACCCCGTTCAACTTCCCTGCCATGGTGCCGCTCTGGATGTTCCCGGTGGCCCTGGCCTGCGGCAACACCTTTATCCTCAAGCCCTCGGAGAAGGATCCGTCCCTCTCCCTGCGCATGGCCGAACTGCTCAAGCAGGCGGGCCTGCCGGACGGGGTGCTCAATGTGGTCAACGGCGACAAGGAGGTGGTGGACGTGCTGCTGACCGACCCGAGGGTCGGTGCCGTGTCGTTTGTCGGCTCCACCCCCATCGCCCAGTACATCTATGCCACCGCTTCGGCCCACGGCAAGCGGGTGCAGGCCCTGGGCGGCGCCAAGAACCACATGGTGGTCATGCCGGATGCCAATCTGGATCAGGCGGTTTCCGCCCTGATGGGGGCCGCCTATGGCGCGGCGGGCGAGCGTTGCATGGCGATCTCGGTGGCCGTGGTGGTGGGTGACGAGACCGCCGATGCCCTGGTGGCGAAGCTCTCGCCCCTGGTGGCGGCCCTGCGGGTCGGCCCCGGTCTCGGTCAGAGTCCGGAGAACGAGATGGGGCCCCTCATCAGCCGGGAACACCTGGCCAAGGTGCGCGGCTACGTGGATCAGGGGGTGGCCGAGGGGGCCCAGCTGGTGGTGGATGGCCGGGGCCTGAGCCATGGCGAGGGCTACTTCATCGGGGGCAGCCTGTTCGATCGGGTCGGCCCCGAGATGCGCATCTACCGGGAGGAGATCTTCGGCCCCGTGCTCGCCATCGTGCGGGCCCCGGACTACGAGACGGCCCTGCGTCTCATCAACGAACACGAGTATGGCAACGGCACCGCCATCTTCACCGGTGACGGAGATACCGCAAGGGACTTCACCACGCGGGTTCAGGTCGGTATGGTAGGGGTGAACGTTCCCATTCCGGTGCCCATGGCGTTTCACAGCTTTGGTGGCTGGAAACGGTCCATCTTCGGGCCGCTCAACATGCACGGGCCGGATGGGGTGCGCTTCTACACCCGGATGAAGACGGTGACCGCCCGCTGGCCCCAGAGCCTGCGCGCCGGCGCCGAGTTCTCCATGCCGACCATGAAGTGAGCCACCGGCTCGCTGCCATGGCTTTAATCTCTTGCCCCCGCAGGCCGCCGGTCTGCGGGGGCGCTTCTGTCAAGGAGTAACAGATGCGACTGGGTATTCTCGATTGTGACCGGCTGGACCCCGATTTGGTGGGGGATTTTGGTCCCGTTTACTCCGAGATGTTTATCAAGGGTTTCCGGGCGTTGGCCCCCGAGCTGGAATTTCGGGTCTGGTCCGCCCTCGACGGCGATCTGCCCCTGGATCTGACCGAATGTGATGCCTGGCTCATTACCGGCTCGCGTCACGATGCCTACAGCGACATCCCCTGGATCCTGGCGCTGCGCGACTGGATCCGCCGGGCCCACGATGCCAACGTCAAGCTGGCCGGAGTCTGCTTCGGCCACCAGGTGATCGCCCAGGCGCTGGGAGGGGAGGTGATGAAGTCCACCAAGGGGTGGGGGCTGGGGGTGTCGGTCCATGCCATGCAGACGACAAAACCCTGGATGGCGCCGGGTCTGGACACCATCCGCATCCTGGCAAGCCACCAGGATCAGGTGGAGCAGCTTCCGCCGGGGGCGACCCTGCTTGCGGGCAACGACTTCTGCCCCAACTTCATGTTCCTGCAGGGGGATCACATCGTCGCCATCCAGGGGCATCCGGAATTCTCGGTGGCGTACAACCGGGCCCTGATCGAGCGGCGACGGGACAGGCTGCCCGATGCACATTACCAGAGCAGTCTCTCTTCCCTGGAAGGGGAGGTGGATTCCGCCACCATGATGCAGTGGCTGCTGCAGTTCCTCGGCATCCTGCCGATCGGGGCCGACGCGCGCTGAACCCTGTTTGTCATATCCACCGCGCTGATGCTAGATTTTGTAGCAAAATGAAGGATCAAGCGGCGATATGCCCAGTCCGGATGATACACTGGCCGCCATTTTTGGCGGCCTAGTCCATCGACGAGCGCCGCGTCAGTCTGTGAGGGGGCAACCTTGAAACTACAGCAGTTGAAGTATCTGATCGCGGTGCGGGACCACAATCTCAACGTCTCCGTTGCCTCCGATGCGCTCTATACCAGCCAGCCTGGGGTGAGCAAGCAGATCGGCTTGCTGGAGAGCGAGCTGGGGGTGCGCATCTTCGAGCGCCGCGGCAAGCACCTGCACCGGATCACCCCGGTGGGGGAGGAGATCATCAAGTGTGCCGAGGCCATGCTCAATATCGAGAGCAAGATCAAGGCCATCTCCCGGGAGTACCTGGATCCGACCGTGGGCACCCTCAACATCCACACCACCCATACCATCGCCCGCTACCTGCTGCCGAAAAGCGTCACCTACTTCACCAAAAAGTACCCCAAGATCTCGTTCCACCTGCATCCTGTGATGTCCGCCACCAAGGAGCAGATCAGCAAGGGATACTCGGATTTTTCCATCGTGGCCCACGAGATAGGCTTCGACAAGGAGCTGATCGCGCTGCCCGCCTACCTCTGGACCCTCTCCCTAGTGGTGCCCCAGGAGCACCCCCTGGCCAAGGTGAAGAAGCCGACCCTGGAGCAGCTCTGCCAGTATCCCATCCTGAGCTACGAGAGCGGCGCCACCGGGCGTCAGGTGCAGGACAAGGTGTTCCAGGCTGCCGGCCTCACCCCCAACTACTACATGACGGTGATGGATGCCGGCGTCATCAAGCGCTACGTGGAACTGGGCTTTGGCATCGGCATCATCTCCTCCCTGGTAGCCAACGATAGCGATGCCCCCGGCCTCGTGGCCATCAATCTGGAGCACCTGTTCGAGCCCTGCCCGGCCCAGATCTGCTTCAGCAAGAGCATCCTCTTGCAGAACTACATGTATGACTTCATCAGCTCCTTCTCCCCCCATCTCACCAAGGAGATGATCCAGAACGTGATGCAGCAGCCGACCCAGGCGCGCATCGACGAGCTGCTGTCAGGGGTGGAGCTGCCCGTCTACTGATCCCGCTTCCGTTTCTGTGCCGGCACCCCGGGGTGTCGGCCTCCTCCCGCCGAGGTTTCCATGTCCCGCATCCTGCTGCTCGCCAATCTCAACTGTGATCATGTGCTCTCCCTGGCCGAACCCCTGGTGGCGGGGGCGCGGCTGCAATACGTGGATCAGGGGCGCAGGCTCGGCGGCGGCGCCGCCAATACCGGCATCGGACTGGTGTGGGCGGGGCATGAGGTGATCATCGCCTCCCGGGTCGGGCTGGACGACACCGGTGACTGGCTGCTGGAGCAGGCGGCCTCATACGGCCTGGATTGCAGCCATGTGGAACGCTTTGGCGGCGAGACCGGCGAGCTGCTGGTGCTGGTGGACGCCACCGGTGAGCGCACCATCCTCAGGCGCCCACGTCGTCCGGATCTGCCGGGGGATCTGCCGACCGAAGGGGTGGACTGCCTCTATGTGAACTATCCGGGCACCGCCATCGTGGGCTACATGCGCCAGATGCTCGCCAAGAGTTTCGTGGTGGCCCAGTATCCCAAGGGGGGGCAGGCCCGCCGCCCCTGCCACGTGCTGGTGGCCTCCCGCTCCGATCTCGGCGAGGTGAGCGATCCCTGGCAGCATGCCCGCCAGCTCGCGGGGGAGCAGCTCGAATGGCTGGTGCTGACCGAGGGCAAGGCGGGCGCCGTGGCCATTCACGGGGAGGAGCAGGTCAGGGTGGCGGCGCGACCGGTCTCCGTGGTGGATACCACGGGGGCGGGGGATGCCTTCGCGGGCGGCCTCATCCACGGTCTTGCGCGGGGCATGGCCATGGCCGATGCGCTGCAGTGCGCCGTGGACTGGGGCGCCTTCGCGGTGGCCTCCGAGAGCTCCATCCCCTCCCAGGCGCTGCGCAACTGGCTGAAGCAGCCCCACTGAACTCGCCGGACAACGGCTCCGGCGATGGCAGAGGAGGTGGGGGGTTGTCGACGGAAACCGCCAAAACCCCTCGCTGAGGCGGCAAGTTTGCGATCAATCAAAGAAAGTGTCGATTTATGTACATCTTCGTCGACACCCGCCCAGGCTGCTCTTACCCTTGTGACTTCACGACTCGGTCGAAGAAGCCCATCCCGTGCGCACGCATGTGCAGACCCCCTCTTTGGCCACCGGCTGTCGTCCTGATTTCTGGCTTGTAGTAAGAGGCAAGTGCGACCATGCAACTGACACGATTTACCGACTACGCCCTGCGTACCCTGACCTTCCTGGCCATCCAGCCCGGTGATCGCCTGTCGACCATCACGGAAGTGGCCGACACCTTCGCCATCTCCCGCAATCACGTGGTCAAGATAGTGCATCAGCTCGGCATCAAGGGTTACATCGAGACGGTGCGTGGCAAGCATGGGGGCATCCGCCTCGGCCGTGCCGCCGTCTCCATCAACCTGCGCGATGTGGTGATGGACATGGAGCACGTGCTCTGCCCGGTGGACTGCAAGCGCGAAAACTGCCGTCTCTCCGGGGGCTGCCGCATCCAGGGCATTCTACGCCGCGCCATGCACGCCTTCCTGGAGGTGCTGGGGGAGTACACTTTGGCGGATGCGGTGCGGGATCCCACTCGTCTGTGCCACCTTCTCGGTATAGAGCAGGATAATATCCTGACCATGGCATGATGCCACGGTGAATGACAGAGGGGCCTGCGGGCCCCTCTGTCATTGCCAGCGGTCAGAGCTGGGGTACAAGGGTGATGGCTCCGTGCAGACAGGCGAGGCCACAGGCGCCGCAGCCATCGCAGGCGGCCATGTTGACGGTCACTCCCTCGCTGCCGACCTTGATCGCCTGCTGGGGGCAGGCATCTTCGCACAGCAGGCAGTAGTAGCCCTGACGGGCCTGGCAGCTCGCCTCTATCCTGACCCGGGTCTGCACCTGGCGGCCGAGGCAGAGATCCAGTGCGCCCGTGGGGCAGGCTCTGGCGCAGCTGCCGCAATAGCTGCACTGGCCACAGGCGAGATCCAGCACTGGGGTACCGGCGATGGGGCTGCCGTCATATTCGGGGCGATCGGCAGGTTTGATGAGGCCGTTGGGACACGCCTTGAAGCAGTCGCCACAACGGGTGCAGAGGGTGAGGAACTGGGACTCGTCGATGGCCCAGGGCGGGCGTGCCTCATGGCAGACCACCTCGGGTCTGCGGGGGCTCCCCCATGCGTGTGCCAGCCAGCGACAGAAAAAATGCGTCATGCCCACCTCTATACCTATTAGGGGTTAATTTTATCCAGTTTTAGGCCGGCAAGCCAGAGAATAGCGGCGGGCAGGATCGCAAGCCGGGTTGCCCTTGTGTAAGCTAGGCGGGTCTTTTTGCGGGATTGAATGAACTCATGTGGCTATTTCTGTGGCGTGCTTCTCTGCTCTATGTCTTCCCCCTGCTGATGTGGGCCTACTGCCATCTCAAGGGTATCGAGTTCAGTGAACTGGATACCGGGGTCAACAGCCACAAGTGGGTGGTGCTGGCGGCCTATCTGCTCTATGTGCTGATCTGGTTACTGCTCAACCGCTATCTCGAACTCTTCCTGCGCCAGCGGGGGCGCCGATGACCCCGCTGCTGACCTGGTGGCCTGCCATGCTGGCTGGCGGGCTGGCGCTGCTGTTCGGCTGGTGGTGGGGGCGACGCAGCGGCCGTGAAGAGGCGCTGCTGCTGGAGGAGCGTTATCAGGGGTTGCAGGATCGCTGGGACGCGCTGCAGGACGAGAAGATGCTGGCTCAGCAGAAGCTGGATCAGCAGCAGACCCTGCTGCTCAAGCTCACCGCCCGCCTCAAGGAGGCCGAGGCGACTCTGCGCAGCGAACGCATCGCCAGCGCCGAGAAGCTGCAACTGCAACAAGAGGCTGAACAGCGCCTCAGCCAGCAGTTCGAGAACCTCGCCAATCGTATTTTTGAACAAAATGCTGGAAACTTCCGCGAACTGAATCAGAACAGCATGGATCTCCTGCTGACTCCACTCAAGGAGCAGCTCGAGGGCTTTCGCCGCCAGGTGGGAGAGACCCACGCCCAGGAGACGGCCCAGCGCCACAACCTCAAGTTCGAGCTGGAGCGCCTTGCCGAGCTCAACGCCCGCATGACCGAAGAGGCGGCGGCGCTGACCCGGGCCCTCAAGGGCGACAGCAAGCAGCAGGGCAACTGGGGGGAGGTGGTGCTGGCGCGGATCCTCTCCGAGTGCGGCCTGCGCGAGGGGCATGAGTACCACACCCAGGTCAACATCGAGGTGGACAAGGGCAAGCGCTACCAGCCCGACGTCATCGTCCACCTGCCCCAGGAGAAGGACATCATCATCGACGCCAAGGTGTCGCTGACCGCCTATGAGCGCTGGTACAACGCCGCTGATGATCTGGAGAAGGCGGTGGCGCTCAAGGAGCACGTCGCCTCGGTGCGCAACCATATCCGCGAGCTGGGCCGCAAGGATTACCAGCAGTTGCCCGGGGTGCGCACCCTGGACTATGTGCTGATGTTCGTGGCGGTGGAGCCTGCCTTCCTCGCTGCCCTGGAAGCGGACCCTTCCCTGGTGCGCTACGGGCTGGAACACAACATCCTGCTGGTGAGCCCCACCAACCTGATGGTGGCGCTGCGCACCATAGAGAACCTGTGGCGCTACGAGCGGCAGAACCAGAACTCGCGCCAGATAGCGGAGCGGGCCGGCCGCCTCTACGAGAAGCTGCGGCTGTTCGTGGAGGAGATGCAGCAGATGGGGGGCAGCCTGCACAAGGCGCAGGAGAGCTACGACAAGGCGATGGGGCGGCTGGTCAACGGTCGTGGCAACCTGATCGCCCAGGCCGAGCGCTTTCGCGAGCTGGGGGTCGAGGTGACCAAGCCCTTGCCGGACGCGCTGGTGGACCGGGCGCTGGAGCGAGAGGAGTCGGCGGACTGAGGGGAGTCGTCATTCGCCGGGACAACGAAAAGGGCAGCCATTGGCTGCCCTTTTCGTTTCATGCAACAGCCTGGACGGCTGCTTATTGCTTCCAGAAGGAGGGGAAGAAGAGCACCGCCACCGTCAGGATCTCGAGGCGTCCCAGCAGCATGCCGAACGACAGTATCCACTTGGCCGCATCCGGCAGACTGGCGAAGTTGGTGCTGGGACCGATGACAGGCCCCATGCCCGGGCCCACGTTGGCCACGGCGGTGATGGAGCCCGAGATGGCGGTCAGGGGGTCCAGTCCGATGGCGGCGATCAGGGCGGCGATGAGCAGGATGATGGCGAAGTAGACCAGCACGAAGGAGATCAGGGAGCGGATGATGGCGTCGTTGACCGGACGGCCGTTGTACTTCTGGGGAAACACGGCGGAGGGGTGCATCAGCTGGCGCATCTGTTTCTTGAACAGGGCGAAGGCCACCTGGACCCGAAAGATCTTGAGCCCGCCCGAGGTGGAGCCGGAGCAGGCGCCGAGTGCCAGCAGGATGATGAAGATAATGGTGGTGAGCGGGCCCCAGGTGCCGAAGTCGCCGAGTCCGAAACCCGTGGTGGTAAGCACGGAGACGATATTGAAGCTGCTGATGCGCAAGGCATCCATGAAGCCGTAGATGTCTCTCACCCAGAGATAGAAGGTGACGACCAGGGTCACCCAGACGATCAGCCAGAAGAAGCCCTGCACCTGGGCATCCTTGAACAGGCTGTTGTCACGGCGGGAGAGAGCCTGCACATAGAGCAGGAAGGGCAGGCCGCCGAGGAACATGAAGAGGGTGCCTATCCAGTGCGCCGCGTGGGAGAAGTGGGACATGGATTGATCGGAGGTGGAGTAGCCGCCGGTGCTGAGGGTCGTCATGGCGTGGTTGACCGCTTCGAACAGGTTCATGCCACTCACCCAGTAGGCGAGGAAGCAGAGCATGGAGAGTACCAGATAGACCAGCACTATGTTGTTGGCCACCGTTTTGGCGCGGGGGGCGCTCTTGTCGGACCAATCCGAGCTCTCGGTCTGGAACAGCTTCATGCCCCCGACGTTGAGGTAGGGCAGTACCGCCACCGCCATCACGATGAAGCCGACTCCGCCCAGCCACTGCAGGATGGATCGCCACAGCAGGATGCTGTGGGCCATGCCGTCGAGCCCCGACAGCACGGTGGATCCCGTGGTGGTGACCCCCGACATGGTCTCGAAGTAGGCGTCGGCAAAGTCGATATGGGTGATGAAGACGAAGGGCAGGGCCCCGAAGACGCAGGCGACCACCCAGACCGAGGTGGTGAGCAGGAACATCTCCCGCACGCCGAGGTGAAACTCTGCCTTGCGACCGTAATGGAGGCAGAGCAGGGCGGCACCATGGGTGATCAAGACCGACTTGAGAAATTCGACGAAACCTTCCGAACCGGTCAGCAGGGCCAGCAGGGTGGGCAGCCACATGAAGAGCGCCAGCTTGGAGAGTACCAGCCCGAGCGTGAAGACGATGGGATGCAGCTTGATCATGCAAGATAACCTGGTCGTTGATTGAAAAAAGACCCGGACCTTTCCTGAGAAAAGGGGCCGGGTCCGGATACCGTTGCCAGAGACATGGCCGGCTTACAGGAAGAAGGGACTGGGCTGGAACAGACGCTCCACTTCCGGGATGTACTTCTTGTCCACCAGGAACATCACCACGTGGTCATCCTGCTGTATCTGGGTGCGATCGTGGGCGATCAGCACCTCGTCACCGCGCACCACTGCGCCTATGGTGGTGCCCGGGGGCAGCTTGAGCTCGCCCACCGTCTTGCCCACCACCTTGGAGGTGTTCTCGTCCCCGTGGGCGATCGCCTCGATGGCTTCGGCCGCCCCGCGGCGCAGGCTGTAGACGTTGGCGATGTCGGCACGGCGCACATGGGTCAGCAGGGCAGAGATGGTGGCCTGCTGGGGGGAGATGGCGATGTCGATGGAGCCGCCCTGTACCAGGTCCACGTAGGCGCCGCGCTGGATCAGCACCATGGTCTTCTTGGCCCCCATCTTCTTGGCGAGCAGGGCCGACATGATGTTGGCCTCATCCTCGTTGGTCACCGCGATGAAGACGTCGATCTGGTCGATGTGCTCCTCCGCCAGCAGCTCCTGATCCGCCGCATCGCCGCAGAAGACGATGGTGTGTTCCAGGTGTTCGGAGAGCTGCTCCGCCCGCTTCTGGTTGCGCTCGATGAGCTTGACGCTGTAGCGCTTCTCTAGCTGGCGGGCGAGGCCGGCGCCTATGTTGCCGCCGCCGACGATCATGATGCGCCGGTAGGGGCTCTCGAGGCGTTGCAGCTCCGACATCACGGCGCGGATATGGCCCGCTGCGGCCACGAAGAACACCTCGTCATCGGCTTCGATGATGGTGGTGCCCTGGGGGCGGATGGAGCGCCCCTGGCGGAAGATGGCGGCGACCCGGGTTTCGATGTTGGGCATGTGTTCCCGCAGGGTGGAGAGCGCATTGCCCACCAGGGGGCCGCCGTAATAGGCCTTGACCGCCACCAGGCCCACCTTGCCGTCGGCAAAATCCACCACCTGCAACGCCCCCGGATACTCGATCAGGCGACGCACGTAGTCGGTTACCAACTGCTCGGGGGCGATCAGGTGATCCACGGGGACGGATTCGGGCAGGAACAGGCGATCCCGCTCCACCAGATAGGCGGGGGACCGAATGCGCGCCACCTTGTTCGGGGTGTTGAACAGGGAGTAGGCGACCTGGCAGGCGACCATGTTGGTCTCGTCGCTGTTGGTGACGGCGACCAGCATGTCGGCATCCTGGGCGCCGGCTTCGCGCAGCACCCTGGGATGGGCGCCGTGGCCGTTCACCACCCGCAGGTCGAATTTGTCCTGCAGTTCGCGCAGGCGCTCGCTGTCGGTGTCGACGATGGTGATGTCGTTGTTCTCGCCGGCGAGATTCTCGGCCAGGGTGCCACCCACCTGACCTGCGCCCAGAATGATGATTTTCATAAGGCCATCTTACTCAAGGTTGTTGCTTCGTAATGAGGCGGCCCGTCACCGGGCCTGCCATCCGCCGGTTCGGCCTACAGCTTGATGAGCTTGGCATAGTAGAAGCCGTCCATCTCCGCCTCGCCGGGCAGGAACTGGCGACCCGGACAGGCCGGGGTGTCTTCTGCATGCAACGGCACCAGGCGGGCATCCGGGGTATCGGCCAGGAAGGCGCGGATCTGCTCCCGGTTCTCTTCCGGCAACACGGAGCAAGTGGCGTAGAGCAGGGTGCCGCCGTGCTTCAGCTTGCCCCAGAGGGCATCGAGAATGCGGCGTTGCAGCTCGGCCAGCTCGCGGATGTCCTGATCCCGGCGCAACCACTTGATGTCGGGGTGACGACGGATGACGCCGGTGGCGGAGCAGGGGGCATCCAGCAGGATGCGGTCGAACTGCCCCTGTGGCCACCACAGATCCGGCGTGCTGGCATCACCGTGGATCACTTGGGCCTGAAGGCCGATGCGATCCAGGTTCTCCTGCACCCGCTTGAGGCGGTTGTCGTCGGCGTCGACGGCAACCACGCCGGCAAGGGCCGGCTGGCGTTCCAGCAAATGGGCGGTTTTGCCGCCGGGGGCGGCGCAGGCGTCCAGCACCCACTCGCCTGGCTGGGGATCGAGCAGGGCGGCGGCCTGCTGGGCGGCACCGTCCTGCACCGAGCAGTCACCCTGCTCGAAGCCGGGCAGCTTTGTCACGTCGCAGGGGCGCTCCAGCAGGATGCAATCTTCCCCTTCCACACCGGCCATGGCCGGGATGCCCGCCTCGCTCATGCGGGCCAGCATGGCCTCGCGGCTCAGGCGCTGGCTGTTGTTGCGGATCCACATGGGCGGGCGCTGGTTGTTGGCCTCCATGATGAACTCCCAGTCATCGGGATAGGCCTGACGCAGGCGCTTGGTGAGCCATTCGGGGTGGCCGAGGCGGACGCTGGGAACGCGGTCGATGCGCAGCAGGATCACTTCGGCGCTGCGCTGGAAGTTGCGCAGTACGCCGTTGATGAGGCCGCGCAGGGAAGAACCCTTGAGCAGCTTGACGGCGTTGACGGTCTCGGCCACGGCGGCGTGAGCCGGAATGCGGGTATAGATGAGCTGGTAGAGGCCGACCAGGATGAGGTAGTGGAAGATGCGGCTCTTGTTCTTGAGCGGCTTGTCCATCATCTCGCTGACCGCCGCATCGAGGCGGGGCAGCCAGCGCAGGGTGCCGTAGCAGAGTTCTTGCAGGAGGGCGCGATCGCGAGGGGCGACCTTCTCCTGGGCAGCAGGCAGAACGGCGGAGAGAGATTGGCCCTGATCCAGCACCTGTTGAATGACGAGAGCAGCCTGTGCGCGTGTTTTCATAGCGTTACCTTAGATGCACAAGTCGGGGCCAGGGCCCCGCTTGTGTCAATTCAATCCAGATCAAATCAGTTGCGTGCCAGGTTCAAACCAGTCGCGGCGAGAGTTGAGCAGATCCGAAACGGACATGGCCTTCTTGCCGGGAGGTTGCAGGGTCAGCAGGCGCAGCACGCCCTGGCCGGTGGCAACCTCGATCCCCTGCTTGTCGGCCTTGAGCAGGGTACCGGCTGCCTGGCCGTGCGCCTTGGGAAGGACTTCGGCCTGCCACACCTTGACGGTCTGTCCGGCGACCTCGAACCAGCTGATGGGCCAGGGGTTGAAGGCACGGATGCAGCGTTCGATGGCAACGGCGTCCATCGACCAGTCGATGCGGGCCTCTTCCTTGGAGAGCTTCTCGGCGTAGTTGGCCAGCGCATCGTCCTGGGGCTCGGCGGCGGTGTTGCCGGCAGCCATGGCGTCCAGGGTATCGACCAGTGCCTGCGGGCCCAGACCGGCCAGCTTGTCATAGAGGCTGGCAGAGGTCTCATCACTGGCGATGGGGCAGGTTACCTTGCGGATCATGGCGCCGGTATCCAGCCCCACGTCCATCTGCATGATGGTGACGCCGGTTTCGGCATCCCCCGCCCAGATGGAGCGTTGAATCGGGGCGGCACCGCGCCAGCGCGGCAGCAGGGAGCCGTGCACGTTGATGCAACCCAGGCGCGGCGTATCGAGCACCGCCTTGGGGAGGATGAGGCCATAAGCCACGACGACCATCAGATCGGCACCCAGAGCAGCCAGTTCGGCCTGCGCCGCTTCATTGCGCAGGGAGGCAGGTTGATAGACCGGCAGATCGTGGGCCAGCGCCAGCTCCTTGACCGGGCTGGCGGTGAGCTTCTGGCCGCGACCGGCGGGCTTGTCCGGCTGGGTATAAACGGCGACGACCTCGTGGCCGGAAGACAACAACGCCGCCAGATGACGGGCGGCGAAGTCGGGGGTACCGGCAAAAATCAGTTTCAGCTTGTTCAATGGAGCGGATCCTCAGAGGACTTTGCGATCTTCACGGGCCATCTTTTCCAGCTTCTGACGAATGCGCTGGCGCTTGAGCGGGGACAAGTAATCCACAAACAGCTTGCCGACCAGATGATCCATCTCATGTTGTATGCAGATGGCGAGCAGATCGTCCGCTTCCAGCTCGAAGGTGTTGCCGTGGCGATCTTGCGCCCTGACCTTGACCCACTCGGCGCGCGGAACCAGAGCACGGTTGCCGGGCACGGAGAGGCAGCCCTCTTCGATGCCGGTGCTGCCGGACTGCTCCAGGATCTCCGGATTGATCAACACCAGCTGTTCTTCGCGGTTCTCGGAGACATCGATGACGATGATGCGCTGATGAATGTCGACCTGGGTCGCGGCCAGGCCGATGCCTTCCTCCGCGTACATGGTTTCGAACATATCATCTACAATGTGTTGTAACTCGGGTGTAAAGGCTTCGACAGGGGCCGCGACTGTGCGCAGACGCTCATCGGGGAAACGCAATACATCTAGAATGGCCATAATTTTTTCTTTAGTTTCATATAAACGCAGTCAATATTGACGTAATTCTAGTCATTTACGCCGACAAAAAACAGCAACACTTTGCGTGCAGAAGTAACAGGGAGTGTTATGTATCTGAAGCAAATCGTCGTCGCCTGCCTGGCGACAGCCCTGGCCGGTGGCGCCATGGCACAGCAGTTGACGCTCAAATCCGGTTACCCCGAGACTTATGTGGTGCAAAAAGGGGACACCCTCTGGGACATCTCGGGCCAGTATCTGGCCGAACCCTGGCTCTGGCCACGCCTCTGGAACATCAATCCGCAGATCGCCAATCCCCACTGGATCTATCCCGGTGACGTGCTGCACCTGAGCTGGGTCAATGGTGAGCCTCGGCTCGGCAAAGCCAGTCAGGGTGGCAAGCAGGTCATCCGTCTCTCGCCCAAGAACCGCTATGAAAACAAGGCCAATCCCATACCGACCCTGCCTCTGAGCGAGATAGCGCCCTTCCTGCAGACCGACCACATTCTGGCCAACAGCCAGCAGAGCAAGGACCTGCCCTATGTGCTCGGCAACAATGACAAGCATGTCGGGATGCTGGAGGGCGACATTCTCTATGTGAAAGGAGCCCTGAACCCGGGCCAGAGTTATGGCCTCTATCGCCCGGGGGTGGCATACAAGGACAAGCATACCGGCGAGTCGCTCGGTCAGGAGGCATTTTTTGTCGGCACGGTGCGGGCAGAGGAGTATCTTGCCCACGACACCACCAAAGTGACGCTGACCCATAACCGGCGTGAGGTGTATCAGGGCGACAAGGTGATGCCGCTGCCGTCGCAGGAGAGCATCTCTGCCGTGTTCATGCCAAAGGCGGCACCTTCCATTTCCCCCGGCTATGTGATCGAGCTGCCGAGCAAGGTACATGGTGGGGGCAAGTTTGATGTGGTACTCATCAACAAGGGGGAGCGTGATCAGGTGGCCCCGGGCGATGTGCTCGAGATCCTGCGCCCGGGAGCCGAGATGGTGGACAAGAATGGCAAGGTGTCATACCGGGAATATTCATCCGTCTATGACAAGGCGTTCTATTCTGCCGGCAAGTCATCGCTGCCTGCCGAGGCCGTTGCCAGAGTCATGCTGTTCAAGGTCTACGACAAATTGAGTTACGGTCTTATCCTGCAGAGTCAGGATCTGGTCGGCTCTGGTTATCAGGTCAGTAATTTCTGACGTGTCCTTGCCACTGGAGCGGTTGTCGCTATGGCTGACGCTGGATGCCGTTACAGGCATAGGCCCGGTCACCGCCGCTCGCCTGTTGGCGCATGTGGGTGGTGACATCACAACTCTGTTTGACTCAGACGATGGCGCCCTGCGAGCTCTTGGTCTGCAGAGTGCCCAGATTCAGCAGATGAGATGGCCTCTTCCTGTCGTGGAGCAGGGATTGAGCTGGGCCGCCGAGCCCGGCAATCACCTCCTCTGTCCCGATGACCCCGCATATCCTGCCCTGCTCAAAGAGATCCCCGGCGCCCCGCTCTTGCTCTACTGCCGCGGGAACGTCTCATCCCTCTCCCTTCCACAGTTGGCGATGGTGGGTACCCGCCACCCCACCTATGCCGGCAAAGACAATGCGACACGTTTGTGTGCCGAGTTGGTGGGCTGTGGTCTGGCGATCACCTCCGGCCTCGCGTTGGGCATCGATGGCGTTTGCCATCAGCAGGCGCTGGCATCGGGCGGAATCACCCTGGCGGTGCTCGGGTCCGGTCTGGATTGTCTCTACCCCAAGCGTCATCAGGGGTTGGCGATGCAGATCCTCGAGCAGGAAGGTCTGCTTGTTTCCGAGTTGACGCCCCAGCAAGGCCCCCTGGCTGAACACTTCCCTCGCCGCAACCGTATCATCAGTGGCCTGTCGCTGGGGACACTGGTGGTGGAAGCGGCAGAACAGAGTGGTTCGCTCATCACGGCCCGTTATGCGCTGGAGCAGGGCCGCGAGGTCTTTGCCGTTCCCGGCGCTCCGCAAAATGCACAGGCAGCAGGGTGCAACCGTCTGCTTCAACAGGGTGCCAAGCTGGTCTTGAATGCCGCCGATATCCTGGAAGAGTTTCCAAGGCTGGTCTTGCCCCCTGGACCCGCCAACGGTTCTTCCGAGGCGCAGCATAATAGCGAATTGCCTTATGCCGATTTGTTGGATAACGTAGATTATGAGACCACGAGCGTGGATACCGTTGCCGAACGGGCCCGGCTTCCTGTCGATATCGTACTGGGCAGGTTGGTAGAGCTGGAGCTGGTTGGTGCAGTGATGGCGGTAGCCGGTGGATACGTCAGAGCGAGGAGGGCGAATCATGTTTGATGTATTGATGTACCTTTTCGAGACCTACATCCACAGCGATGCAGATGTGATGGTCGAGCAGGATGAACTCACCGACGAACTGAGCCGGGCCGGTTTCGACAAGGACGAGATCGAGAAAGCGCTCAACTGGCTGGAGCGACTGGCCAACCTGCACGACAGCGAGCGGGAAGTCTATGTCACCGCAAGCCAGCAGGGCTCTATGCGGATCTATGCGCCGCAGGAGCTTGTTCGCCTCAGTACTGAATGTCGCGGTTTCCTGCTGTTCCTGGAGCAGGCGCAAGTGCTGAATGCCGAAACCCGTGAAATCTGCATCGAACGGTTGCTCGAGCTGGACAAGCCGGACATCGAGCTGGACGATCTGAAGTGGGTCGTCATGATGGTGCTGTTCAATGTGCCAGGCAGCGAAAACGCCTACCAGCAGATGGAAGAGCTGGTGTTTGACGAGTCGGACGGCGTCATCCACTGACAGCCCGGTGCCGCGCTGGTAGAATTCAGGCCATCTGGATTTCAAGGCGCGGCCCATGTCAAAGATCGATCACCACCTCTTCTCTGCCCACGAACATGCCTTCGAGCGCGAGCCGTGCCCGCAGTGTGGTGCTGAACTGGTGATCCGCCAGGGCAAGCACGGTCCCTTCCTTGGTTGTTCAGCCTATCCCGCTTGCGATTACATTCGCTCCCTCACGCCCTCTGGCCGCGACATAGAGAAAGTGCTCGAGGGGTCGTCCTGTCCGGATTGTGGCCATCCACTGGCCATCAAGAAGGGTCGTTACGGTCTGTTTGTGGGATGTACCCAGTACCCGGCCTGTCAGCATATCGAATCCCTTCAGGAGAGTGACGATACCCAAATCCTCTGCCCGGAGTGTGGCAAAGGTCATCTGGTGAGCCGCACGTCCCGTTATGGCAAACAGTTCTACTCGTGTGACGCCTATCCTCACTGCAAGTATGTGGTGAATGACAAGCCGGTTCCCATGCCCTGTCCCGAGTGTGGCTGGGGCATCATGATCGAGAAGAAGGTGCGGGGAAACCTGCGCTGGGTCTGCCCGCAAAAGAAATGCTCCCACCAGATTGAGCGGGTATAATCTCGCCGCCCATGATCAGGCAGGCGGATTGCTGGTCAGCGTGAGGTTGTGAGCCGATGCACATCGCCCAACTTGCCCTGATCCTGACCTGATCGCCATCTCAAGCTCCCTGCGGTTGCTCGGTTCACTGATGCACGCAAGCGTCTGAACCGAAATGCATGACTGAAGAGGAGCAGGGATATAGCCCATATCGCAGCAGTGATGGCCCCGATGCCGTCATGTCGGTTCAACATACAATCCAGTGATGAGAGGCGGCAGCGTGGCTGTCGCATGTGCTTATGCCAAATGAATTTGAACAAGCGGTTGCCGCCCTTCAAGGAGAAGGGGTTATCGCCTATGCCACCGAAGCCGTGTTTGGTCTGGGGTGTGATCCTGATTCCGAAGCCGCCGTGCAGCGGCTGCTGGCCATCAAGCAGCGGCCGGTGGAGAAGGGATTGATCCTGATCGCGGCAGATCTGGCGCAATTGCAGGACTACATCGACCTGAGCCAGCTCAGCGATGAGCAGCTTGCTCGCGTGCAGGCGAGCTGGCCTGGTCCCTTCACCTGGATCATGCCCGCTCGCGCGACGACGCCGTCCTGGTTGACCGGTCAGTTCGAGACCCTGGCGGTGCGGGTCACAGGCCATCCCCAGGTGCAAGGGCTTTGCCGGGCATTTGGCAAACCGCTGGTGTCCACCAGTGCCAATCTCACCGGTGAGGAACCCGCTCGCCGGGTGGCTGATATTGGCGATCTGCTGGCAAGCCAGCTGGCTTACATTCTGCCCGGCGAAGTCGGGGGGCAAGCCAACCCGTCCGAAATCAAGGACGCCCGCACCGGGGCCATCATTCGCCCATCCTGAGTTGGGCACGGCCCGGTTTCATGCAGGTTGTGCGATGAGGTCATGACAATACGAGAAGTGCAGGCAGTGCATGCATGATGCCTGTCTGACAGGAGATAAAATGAGCAAACCGGATGTGGCCCAGGTAAAAGCCTTCCTGCTGCAATTGCAGGATGATATCTGCCGTGGCCTGGAGCAGGCCGATGGATGCGGGCGCTTTGTGGAAGATGCCTGGAGTCGCGAAGGTGGTGGTGGCGGTAGAACACGGGTGCTGCGCCAGGGGGCGGTGATCGAGCAAGGTGGGGTCAACTTCTCCCATGTCTATGGCGATGCCATGCCGGCATCCGCGACCGCACATCGTCCCGAACTGGCTGGCCGCAGGTTTGAGGCCATGGGGGTGTCGCTGGTGATCCACCCGCATAATCCCTATGTACCGACCAGCCATGCGAATGTGCGGTTCTTCATCGCCGAGAAAGAGGGGGAGGAGCCGATCTGGTGGTTTGGTGGCGGCTTCGACCTGACGCCCTTCTATCCGTTCGAAGAGGATGTGAGGCATTGGCATCAGGTCTCCCATGAGCTCTGTCAGCCGTTCGGCACCGACATTTATCCCGAGTTCAAATCCTGGTGCGATCGTTACTTCTTCCTCAAGCATCGGGGCGAGACGCGCGGGGTGGGTGGTCTTTTCTTCGATGACCTGAACCGCTGGCCCTTTGCCGACTGCTTTGCCTTCATGCGTGCAGTGGGTGAGGGTTACCTGGCGGCCTACTTGCCGATTGTCGAGCGACGCAAGGAGCTTGCTTATGGGGAGCGGGAACGGGCGTTCCAGCTTTATCGCCGTGGCCGTTACGTGGAGTTCAATCTGGTCTACGACCGCGGGACCCTGTTCGGACTGCAGACGGGGGGGCGCACCGAATCCATCCTGATGTCGATGCCGCCGCTGGCGCGCTGGGAGTACGACTGGCAGCCGGAGGCTGGCAGCCCGGAGGCATTGCTCTACAGCGACTACCTCAAACCGCGCGAGTGGTTGTGACCAGAGGGGCCATGATGGCCTCTTCTTATTGGCCGATATTCGGCTTGTTCCTTCATGAGAAAACCCGTTAAATCGGGATATTGCTCTCAAAAGGAACGCCTTGATGGATCGTTATCTGGTTTTTGGCCACCCCGTGCGCCACAGCAAATCTCCCTTCATTCATACCCTGTTTGCCAGGCAGACCCAGCAAGCGCTGGAGTATGGTCTGGCAGAACCTGCTGTCGATGAGTTTGCCAGCGCTCTGAACCACTTCTTCGCCGAAGGAGGGAAGGGGTGCAACGTGACCGTACCTTTCAAGGAGCAAGCCTTCGGGCTGGTGGAGCGGCTGAGCCCCAGGGCCAAGCGGGCGGGAGCGGTCAACACCATCAAACTGACTGATGATGGTGTGCTGCTGGGTGACAATACCGACGGCGCCGGGCTGGTCGCCGATCTCAAGGCTCACGGAGTGAACCTTGCCGGTAGCAGGATCCTGCTTCTGGGGGCCGGTGGCGCAGCTCGTGGCGCCCTGGCCCCTCTGCTGGCGGAAGCGCCGGGCGAGATCGTCGTGGTCAACCGTACCCATGCCAAGGCGGAACAGCTGGCTGTGGAGTTCAGGGATCTGGGCAGCATCACTGCTCAATCCTATGAACCGCTGGTGGGGCCGTTCGATCTCATCATCAATTCCACCTCAGCCAGTCTGCAAGGTGAGTTGCCACCTTTGGCTCCAACCCTCATCCACCCGGACATCGCGATCTACGACATGATGTATGGCGCAACGGATACAGCCTTCATCGGCTGGGCCAAGCAACATGGTGCGCGCCATACCATGGATGGATTGGGCATGCTGGTCGAGCAGGCTGCTGAGGCCTTTACCGTATGGCGAGGGATCCGGCCCGGCACCAAGCAGGTATTGAGAGAGTTGCAGCGCAATCTGGGCGTCGTGTGAACCGGCTAGTGCGCTCTATTGGGCGGTCGGCAGATCTGATGTAGAGATTTTGCATCTCTGGATAAGGGCATCCCTCGTGATGCGGCACGGCACGTGTGATGTGAAACGGTCGTTCTGCGGTGGGTGTGTGGCAGAACAGGTGCCATTTTTATAAAACCATTGCGTAACAATAAGTTACTTTTACTTTGCCGTCACTCGCAGTATTTTTTTGAGTTTTTTCTCAAAGCAGCGGAACTTCTGTAACGGACTGCTGACTAACTGGATAGTTGAGGAAGTGCTAGCTAGTCACCTTTATAACTCCCCGGTATTCGTACTGGGGATTTTTTTATCTGCATGAAAATTATGAATATTTTTTCTTTTTTCTACCATTGAAACTAAATTACATAAATTACTTTCACTTTCTGCTGCTTTGCTGTACAGTTGTCGGCGTAGGGTACAGAGGTAAGATGTTCTATCTTTCAGACCTTTTATTTCACGTAATTGAATGTGGCTGAATAGCAGCCCCGATGAGTCATCGTCGGGGCGTTTTTTTATGAGCAACGTTTAGAGTAAATGCTTTAATTGTTGCCGTTCTTTGTTAGAATGAAGGCGTTTCTTGAGGAAAACCAATCGTCTTTGTTCTCGAGAACTCGCTTTTTCCCAAATTTTTGAACTCTTTTCTTCAGGCCGGTTTGCAATGGCAAGACCGGCCTCATTTTTATCCCTATATTGGCTCATCGTGTAATTAAATTTCAGTTTCGTTTGTTACAGCCTTCAATTTTGATTTTTTACTCGATATCCATGAAAACGGTATCATGTTGATGATTAGTTAATTCTTTTCGCGTCGAAATAGGCTATCAGTATGATTTAAATATATTTTTTGAGATTATTCTTCAGAGATGGCGAAGGCGGGGAGGAAGGGCTCGGAGATGGGGGGATCATGAAAGCCTTTCAATCAGCGGAGGTCCAACTCCGCCAATTGCAGCCAGGGAGAGGAGTCGTTTACTCCTCGTTCTGATGATCTTCGTCGTCTGCCTGGGCGTTGTCTGCTTCGGATAGATACCAGCCGCTTAGGGTCTGGGCCAGCTTCTCGACGCCGATATTGGTCAGAGAAGAGAATGCTTCAACCTGGATCTGCGGGCCCAGTTCTGCCACCGCCTGACGAACCTTGATCACCTGGTTGTTGCGGGGCCCCGGGCTTAACTTGTCCGCCTTGGTCAGCAACAGCATCACCGGCAGTTCACGGTGTGAACTCCATTCCAGCATGTTCATGTCGGTTTCCTTGAGCGGATGGCGGATGTCCATCAGGATCACCAGCCCTTTCAGGGACTCCCGTCGCTGCAGGTATTCAGCCAGTGACTTTTGCCACTTGAGCTTCATTTCCAGCGGAACCTGGGCATATCCATAGCCAGGCAAGTCAACCAGGCGTTTGCCCGGCTCCAGCTCAAACAGGTTGATCAGCTGAGTACGGCCAGGGGTCTTACTGGTACGCGCCAGGTTCTTGTGTTTGGTCAAGGTATTCAATGCAGACGATTTGCCAGCGTTGGAACGACCGGCAAACGCAATCTCGACACCCCCATCATTTGGCAGGTGGCGGATGTCGGGTGCGCTGGTCACAAAATGCACCTTATTGAAATTCAGAGTTTGTGTATCCAACGTAAATTCCCCATAGAGATAGAGGGTTATAGAGTTACTTTTTTGTGAAATAGTGTAAAATGGCGTCGCTTGAACGCGTTTATTTTAACATGCCTTCAGCGGCATGGGATCTGGAAGCCTAATAACGAGAAAGTTGGAACGCCATGAAGAACCTAGTCATTACACTTGCTCTGATGGTTGGCGTAACTGGGATGGCACAAGCCAAGGGCGATGCCGCTGCGGGACAAACCAAGGCTGCCGTCTGTGCGGCCTGTCATGGACCGGACGGCAACAGCCCAGTCGACATGTATCCCAAGATTGCTGGTCAGCACGCATCATATATCAAAAAACAATTAGTTGAACTGAAGGCTGCAGCTTCTGGCCAAACTGGTCGGGTTGCGCCCGTCATGGGACCCATGGCGTTGCCGTTGTCCGAGCAGGATATGGACGATCTTGCCGCCTATTTCTCCAGCCAGAAGGTGACGCCGGTTGCCGTGCCCGATGATGTGGTTGCCGCAGGCAAGGCGCTTTATATGGGGGGAGACATGGAGCGAGGCCTGGCCGCCTGTACCGCCTGTCATGGCCCACGGGGTTCCGGCGTCGAGCAAGCGAAGTATCCCAGCCTGTCAGGGCAGCATCCCGCCTATATCAAGGCCCAGCTCACCGCTTTTCGTTCGGCGACCCGCGACAACGATCCCAATGGCATGATGCGGGATGTGGCCAAGAAGCTGACGGATCAGGACATCGAGGCGCTCTCCAAGTATGTGGCGGGGCTTCACTGATATAGACTGTTAGTTATCTTGTTGAAAAGAACAGGGAACCATTGTGTTCCCTGTTCTTTTTTGAGGTTGTAGCGATCGCCCGTAAACAGCCTGCATTGCTGTAAGAGATCTTCTATATACGGGGCTGGTCGTGTCTGAAAGATTGCTCACGTATATTATTTTATTTTTTTGTTTTTCAATGAATTAAGAAATAGAACATTACTTTGTACCAGTTCGAAATGTGCTTTGGTTGATTGAGTCATCCAGCGAAGAAGTTACAGTAGGCAATCAGGATTGGCCGGAGAGAGGGTGCAAGACCCGTCTTCGGTTTGACAGGATGTCGGCTCGGAGCATGCGATGAGCAATAGATGCAAAAAGCCAGGATGGTGACCGCCAGGGATGAGCGGGGCTGCGGGAGGCAACCACCCCGATGGGAGGCAGGATGTCGCCGGTTTGGGTTAGACAAACAAACACACACACACTCAGGACTGGTCAATAAGGATCAGGATGATCCAACGAAATGATGCGCCGTGGTTCGCCCAGGGATAAGGCGATTGGCTACCAGGGAATGGCACTCGCATGATGGAAAAAGGCAGCTTCGGCTGCCTTTTTTCTATTGGGTCATTAACCCGCCAAGACATTCTGTGTCAAAATACCAGCAACATGCCCAGAGGATGCCGATCCTGCGGTGTTCAGCGGCCCAAAGTGGTCGAATTGGTGCGGGATCCCACTCTTGTTCCATATTTACTGTTCCCCGCTTCAGCATCCTCCCCGGACGACACGCTCCGGGGGTTTCCATTCAGTTATTTGTCGGAGTCATTCATGTCGGCCAAACAACCCAACCGCAAGCCTACCGGCAAGCGCAAAGAATCAGATGCCAGTGCCCAGGAAGGTCGTGAGCGCAAGCGCGCCGCCAAGCGCAAGGGCCTGAAGGCGGGCTCCCGCCAACAGGTCGAGCAGGCGGGCAAAAAGAGCGGCTCCAAGCAGGCCAAGGATCCACGCATCGGCTCTCGCAAGCCCATCGCGCTGATTGCCGACGAGAAGGGCAGCAAGCCGGTGGCGACCAAGCCTGCGAAAGAGAAGCGGGTGGTGATGACCCCCGAGCAGGAGCTGGCGTCCATCGAGAATGATGATCGCCTCAATGTCTTGCTGGATCGTCTGGATGCCGGTGAAACCCTGGAGGCCGCAGAGCAGGCATGGGTCGATCAGCGGGTTGACCGTTATCAGGAGCTGATGGACGAGCTCGGTATCATCGACAACGACGATGACGAAGATGGCGACATGGATTTTGATGATGCCGATTTTGACGAGCCGAGTCAGCCTGCCTCCGAAGAGGAGCTGTGGGAGCGTTTCTCTCAGGCAGACTACCAGCCTGAAGCCAAACCCGAGCCGAAGAAAAAGTGATGAGTGGATGGATGCTGGCCGCCCTGTTGGGTGGCCTGATTTTGCTGGGGCTTGCCGTCTATGCCGGCACCCTGATGGCGCGTCTCAAACGCCAGCAAGAGATGCAGCAGCATGCCATTACGGCCCGCAACGAGCGGATCCTGGAGAGTGTCAGGGTGATCGCCCACGCGGTACGAGATGGTCAGTGCGACTACTCAGAAGGTGCCATCCGGCTGACCAATCTGCTGGATGCCTTGCAAATAAAGGGGGGCCGCGCCTTTGCCACCGAGTTCCCGGGGCTCTACGGCCTCTATGAGAAGGTGAAAGAGATGCCGACCCATGAGGCGAGGCGGGCACTCAAGCGCAATGAAGTGATGAAGATGGATCTCGAACGCAGCGGCTACGAGGCCGAGCTGGAGGCGCAGATCCTTGAGGATGTCGCCAGACTGAAGGATTTTCAGTTAAGCCGGTGAGCCCATGACAAAGACAGAGGAAGCAAGCGTGCAAGCAGAACAGATTGTGTGGGATCAGGCCCTGATCGAAAAATACAACTACAGTGGTCCGCGTTACACCTCCTATCCCACTGCGCTGGAGTTCAACGAGGGATTCGGCTATCCGGACTTTGTCCAGGCAGCGGGCCAGTATCCTGCACGCAATCTGTCGCTCTACGTGCATATCCCCTTCTGTCACAAGCTCTGCTACTACTGCGGTTGCAACAAGGTCATTACCCGGCACCAGCACAAGGCAGATCAATACCTCGACTACCTCGAACAGGAGATCAAGGCCCAGGCCCCCCTGTTCAAGGAGAGACTGGTCACCCAGCTGCACTGGGGTGGCGGCACACCCACATATCTGAGCGAACCCCAGACTCGTCGCCTGATGGCCATGTTGCGGGAGCACTTCCACTTCGCCGAGGAGGGGGAGATCAGCATCGAGGTGGATCCCCGCGAGATCGAATTGTCCATGCTGGATGTGCTGCGGGAGCTCGGTTTCAACCGCATCAGCCTTGGCGTTCAGGACTTCAACAAGGCGGTCCAGGTCGCGGTCAATCGGGAGCAGGACAACGACTTCATCCGCGCCATGCTGGTCCGTGCCCGCGAGCTGGGGTTCCGCTCCACCAATCTGGATCTCATCTACGGTCTGCCGCACCAGAACCGGGAGAGCTTCCATCACACCCTGGAAGAGGTGCTCAAGACCGACCCGGCTCGCCTCTCCATCTTCAATTATGCCCACCTGCCGAGTCGTTTTGCCGCCCAGCACAAGCTGAAAGAAGCGGACATGCCGGCGCCGCAGGAGAAGCTGGCCATGCTGCAGGACACCATTGCCTTCCTGACCGGCCAGGGTTATCAGTTCATCGGCATGGACCACTTTGCCAAGCCCGATGACGAGCTGGCCGTCGCCCAGCGCGAGGGCAAGCTGCATCGCAACTTCCAGGGCTATACCACCCAGGGGGATTGCGATCTGCTGGGGCTGGGGGTCTCTTCCATCAGCATGATGGGGGATGCCTATTCCCAGAACCAGAAGGATCTCAAAACCTACTACGCCCAGGTCGAGTCACTGGGCCATGCCCAGTGGAAGGGGTGCTCCCTCAATCGGGACGATCTGATCCGTCGTGAGGTGATCAAGCGCCTCATCTGCGATTTTTCCCTGAACTTCGCCGCTGTGGAACAGGCCCACGGTCTGGTGTTCAAGGAGTATTTTGCCGAGGATCTCAAGCTGTTGCAGACCTTCATCGACGACGGTCTGGTGCGCATGACCGAAGAGGGGCTGGAGGTGGTCTCCACCGGTCAGCTGCTGATCCGCAACATCTGCATGTGCTTCGATGTCTACCTGCGCAACAAGGCGCGCCAGCAGCAGTTCTCCCGGGTGATCTAGGCCGGGCAATGTCGTTGGACAATAAAAAAACCGCCTTTCGGCGGTTTTTTTATTGGGTTTTACCCCTGCTCAGCGTTGAGCCGCACGGGCACTCAGCTCGGCCTTCTCGGCTTCGCTCAGGAAGGCCAGGGTCAGGCCGTTCTGCTGGGCGGTGCGGATCTCGCTCACCGTCATGCCGGCAGCCGGGGCCGCCACCTCGTATTCGTGAGGCAGGTCGATCCCCTCCACCGCCGGATCGTCGGTATTGAGGCAGGCCAGCACGCCGGCTGCCAAGAACTGGCGGATCGGGTGATCGGCCAGACTCGCCACCGTGGTGGTCTGGAGGTTGGAGGTGAGGCAGGACTCGATGCCGATGCGGTGTTCGGCCAGATAGGCCATCAGGGCCGGATCCTGGATGGCCTTGACCCCGTGGCCGATGCGCTCGGCTCCCAGCTCGCGAATGGCCTGCCACATGCTCTCGGGGCCGGCGGCTTCACCGGCGTGCACGGTGACCCGCATGCCTGCATCCCGCACCCGGCGGAAGTGGTCGGTGAAGAGATCGCCCGGGAAGCCCAGTTCGTCGCCGGCCAGATCGATGGCGACCAGGCGATCGCGATGAGCCAGACAGGCATCCAGCTCCTGCTTGCACTGCTCGGTGCCGAAGGTACGGCTCATGATGCCGATGAGATTGGTCTTGATGCCAAAGTCACGGCTGCCTGCGGCCACGCCGTCGATGATGGCTTCGACCACGCCCTGCGGGTGCAGTTTGTGGGTCATCGCCATGTAGGCCGGGCTGAAGCGCAGTTCGGCATAGTCGATCCCGGCACACAGCAGATCTTCCACGTTTTCGTAGGCGACCCGGCGGCAGGCATCGTAGTCGGCCAGCACGGCCACGCCCCAGTCCAGTTTCTTCAGGAAGGCCACCAGACTCGGCTCGTTCTCGACGATCTGCACGTGCGGGCGCAGGGCTTCCAGCTCATCGGCCGGCAGTCGGATGTTGTGCTGACGTCCCAGCTCGAGAATGGTCTGCGGGCGGATGTTGCCATCCAGATGGCGATGCAGGTCGGTCAGGGGGAGGGATCTGTCAATCATGGGGCACCTTCTGCGAGTCGGGTTGGAAAGCCTGCCATTCTAGGCGGGACGCCTGAAAAAGATACCCCGTTTGCAAGCAAACGGGGTGTGATTGGTCAGGCTTTCCCTCAAGGCGTGATGGGAATCGTTTTTCCCGCAGGCTCAGGGAATGTCGAGCTCCTTGAGCTTGCGGGTCAGGGTATTGCGGCCCCAGCCGAGCAGGCGGGCAGCCTCCTGCTTGTGACCGTGGGTGTGATCCAGTGCCGTCTCCAGCATGATCCGTTCGAACTGTGGCATGGCATCCGCGAGGATATCGGTCTCCCCCAGGGCCAGCTTGGCGGCCACCCAGTCCTGCAACTGCTGCTGCCAGCCACCGGTCAGGGCGGGCTGGCCCGGCTCGGCGGTGCTAGTGATGGGAGTCAGCAGCTCGGTGGGCAGATCGCCTACCAGCACCTCCTGGCCCGAGGCCATCACCGTCAGCCAGCGGCAGACGTTCTCCAGCTGGCGCACGTTGCCCGGCCAGGGCAGGCGGCTGATGTAGGTCTGGGTATCCGGGTGCAGGCTCTTGGCCTCCACGTTCAGCTCCTTGGCGGCTCGCAGCAGGAAGTGCTGGGCCAGCTGGGGGATGTCCTCCCGGCGCTCCTTGAGGGCCGGAATATGGATGCGGATGACGTTGAGGCGGTGGAACAGGTCTTCCCGAAACTCGCCGTCGGCGACCCGTTTCTCCAGATTCTGGTGGGTGGCGGCAATGATCCGCACATCCACCTGCACCGGTTGGTGGCCACCAACCCGGTAGAACTGCCCGTCCGCCAGAACCCGCAGCAACCGGGTCTGCACGTCCAGCGGCATGTCGCCTATTTCGTCGAGAAACAGGGTGCCACCATCGGCCTGTTCGAAGCGGCCGTGACGAATGTTGTTGGCGCCGGTGAAGGCTCCCTTCTCATGACCGAACAGCTCGGATTCGATGAGATCTTTCGGGATGGCCGCCATGTTGAGGGCGATGAAGTTCTTGTGGGCCCGGGGGCTGTGCTTGTGCAGGGCATGGGCAACCAGCTCCTTGCCGGTACCGCTTTGACCGTTGATGAGCACCGAGATGCTGGAGCGCGACAGCCGGCCGATGGCGCGGAACACCTCCTGCATGGCAGGGGCTTCGCCGATGATCTCCGGGGTGGTGGTGGCTTCCTGCTGGCGAGCCTTGCGCTTGGTCCGCTGCTCCTTGAGGTGGTTCTCGGCCCGGCGTACCAGGGTGACCGCTTCGTCGATGTCGAACGGCTTGGGCAGGTATTCGAAGGCACCTCGCTGGTAGGCGTTGACTGCGGAGTCGAGGTCCGAGTGGGCCGTCATGATGATGATGGGCAGATCGGCTTGGCGGCGATGGATCTGCTCCAGCAGGCTCAGGCCGTCGATGCCCGGCATGCGAATATCCGAGAGGATCACGTCCGGTGAGCGCATCTCCAGTGAACTCAGCAGGGCCTCGCCGTCGGCGAAACTTTCGCATTCGAAGCCTTCGCTGCCAAGGGTGCGCTCCAGAACCCACCGGATGGAGCTGTCGTCATCGACGATCCACACTTTTGCTGTCATGAGGTTCCCTTACTTGCGAAGTGGTAAATAAATGGTGAATTCGGTGTGGCCCGGCCAGCTGATGCAGTCGATGCGCCCCTTGTGCTGATCGATCAGGTTCTGGGCGATGGAGAGGCCCAGGCCCGTTCCCCCGTCCTTGCCGGTGATCATGGGATAGAAGAGGGTGTCGCGAATGGCGTCGGGAATGCCGGGGCCGTTGTCGATGATCTTGATTTCGGCCGCCAGGCGATAGCGCTGGCCATGGATGGTGATCTGGAAGGCGGTGCGCGTCTTGATGCGGATGAGGCCGTCCTGATCCCCAAGGGCCTCGGCGGCGTTGCGCACTATGTTCAGGAACGCCTGTTGCAGCTGGTCCGATTCCATCTCGAATTCGGGGATGCTGGGGTCGTAGTCCCGCTCGATGCGGATCTGCGGCGGCAGCTCCAGGTCCACCAGACGGCGCACCTGCTCCAGCACGGAGTGAACGTTGTGCATCTGGTGACGGCCGGGACGCTGGGGACCGAGCAACCTGTCGACCAGCACCCGCAGGCGATCGGCCTGCTCGATGATGATGCCGGTATATTCACGCAAGGCCGGGTCGGGCAACTCCTTTTGCAGCAGTTGAGCCGCGCCGCGCAATCCCCCCAGGGGGTTCTTGATCTCGTGCGCCAGGCCGCGCACCAGCTCCTTGGCGGCCTGCTGCTGGGCGTGTTGCTGCAGCTCCTGGCTGATCTTCTTCTGCTGATCGATCTTGCGCAGTTCTACCACCATCAGTCGCTGTTCATGATCGGCCATGGGGCTGACGCTGATCTCCACCAGCCTGGGCTCCCCCTCCACCACCAGGGTGACTTCGCTGTCGGTGAAGCCCTGCCCCGAAATGAGGCACTGTTTGAAACGCTGTAGATCGAGAGAGATGTGTTCCAGCAGGTGGGGCAGTTCGATGCCGATCAGTCGTCGTTCGCTGAGGGAAAGCAGCTGCTCTGCCGCCGGGTTGACGAATTGAATGCAGAGACGTTCATCCATGAGAATGACGGCGGTCAGCAGGTTGTCCAAGAGTGTCTTGGCGTTGTCCGAGCGGGTTGGCACAGGTTTCTCCCTAAAACGGTGCTGTACACCTAGAATGCACCAATGTAGTGCATCAAGTTTACCCGCATCGGTGCGTCACATCACCCCTAATTGGCCTTGGGGGCGGCTCTGGGAGCCTGATTCACCGACGCCCTGTGCAGGTAAAAGGTGGTTGGCTTAGATTTAGCAAGGATCGTACCGTCTTTGGCGAGCAACTCGAGCCGTGCCTCATAGGCGCCTCTATCGAGGTTTTCCACCCGTATGGCCAGGCTGTTGTGAACCAGGGGCACCGCCTTGCCGTTCAGGATCAGGCGCACATCGTATTGCACCGGGACCTGGGGAGAGATCTCGCCCTGGAAGACGATGTTGCCGGTATTGTCGCGCAATGTACTGCCCGGTTCCGGAGAGATGAGGTCGATCTCCAGAGGGGCGGCTTCCAGGGCTTTCCTGGCATCGACACCGGTCAGGCTGTTGAAGTTGTCCACCTGGACCGAGTGGGGGGCTGTGCCGATGAGCGGCGAGACCCGCAGGTCCACCTCTTTTGCGCTCTTGCCGGGAGGGGGGGCATCGGTGTAGTGGGTCACCCCCTGGGGATCGACCCAGGAGTAGACGCGGGCGGCCTGTGCGGAACAGGAGGCCATCAGCAGGAGGCTCAGCAGCCAGGGTACAGTGTTCATCCATCTCTCCTTGACGGGGTTCACCTTAATCCTATCAGAGAAAAACCATGGGGTCGGGGTGTGAACAGCCGAGGGTGGTACGGCTCCGTGAACGGGATCATCTTTCTGCACGATCGTGCCCGTTTGGCGGTATTTCCGTTGCCAGAATGAAAAAAAACCCGCCAGATGGCGGGTTTGTCATGGGAAAGCGGATTAGACGGAGTAGTACAGCTCGAACTCCAGCGGGTGCGGAGTCATGCGCACGCGGTCAACATCCTGCTGTTTCAGTTCCAGGTAGGAGTTGATGAAGTCATCGCTGAACACGCCACCACGGGTCAGGAACTCACGGTCTGCATCCAGTGCGGACAGCGCTTCGTCCAGGGAACCGGCAACGGTCGGCACTTCAGCGGCTTCTTCCGGCGGCAGATCGTACAGGTTCTTGTCCATGGCATCGCCCGGATGGATCTTGTTGATGATGCCGTCCAGACCGGCCATCAGCTGGGCAGCGAAGGCCAGGTACGGGTTGGCAGCCGGATCCGGGAAGCGTACTTCGATGCGGCGGGCTTTCGGGCTCGGCACGACCGGGATACGGATGGAGGCAGAACGGTTGCGGGCGGAGTAGGCCAGCATGACCGGTGCTTCATAGCCCGGCACCAGACGCTTGTAGGAGTTGGTGGTTGGGTTGGCGAAGGCGTTGATGGCCTTGGCGTGCTTGATGATGCCGCCGATGTAGTGCAGTGCCATCTCGGACAGACCGCCGTACAGGTCGCCTGCGAACAGGTTGACGCCGTCTTTGGCCAGGGACTGGTGGCAGTGCATGCCGGAGCCGTTGTCACCGAACATGGGTTTCGGCATGAAGGTGACGGTCTTGTTGTAGGCGTGGGCCACGTTGTGGATCACGTACTTCAGGACCTGTACTTCGTCAGCCTTCAGGGTGAGGGTGTTGAAGCGGGTTGCGATCTCGTTCTGACCGGCGGTCGCCACTTCGTGGTGGTGAGCTTCGACGACCTGGCCCATCTCTTCCAGCACCAGGCACATGGCGGCACGGATGTCCTGGGAGGAGTCAACCGGGGCAACCGGGAAGTAACCACCCTTGACGAATGGACGGTGACCCTTGTTGCCGTGCTCGTAGTCGGTACCGGAGTTCCAGGCAGCTTCTTCGGATTCGATCTTCACGAAGCTGTGGCCCATGGTGTTGGAGAAGGTGATGTTGTCGAACATGAAGAATTCCGGCTCCGGCCCGAACAGCACGGTGTCAGCGATGCCGCTGGACTTCAGGAAATCTTCGGCACGCTTGGCGATGGAGCGCGGATCGCGGTCATAGCCTTGCATGGTGGCGGGTTCAAGCACGTCACAGACGATGTTCAGAGTGGTCTCTTCGGTGAACGGGTCCAGTTTGGCGGAAGCCGGGTCCGGCATCAGCACCATGTCAGACTCGTTGATGCCCTTCCAGCCGCCGATGGAGGAACCATCGAACATCTTGCCGTCTTCGAAGAAGTCTTCGTCAACCTGGTGGGAAGGGATGGATACGTGCTGCTCTTTACCCTTGGTGTCGGTAAAACGCAGATCAACAAACTTGACTTCGTGTTCCTGGATCAGGGCCAAAACGTTCTGGGCTGACATGCTAAGTAACCTCCGGTGTTAAAACTCTTTGGGTGAATGCGTCGTCACATTCACATAAGCCAGTATCGTGCCAAGTTTGTGACAGCTTGATTTCAGGGCACTTGCACCGTTTCAGGCTGTCGAGAAACCCGTTCTCATGCCGGTTGCTGCATTAAAGTGGTGCAACCTTGGATCTTTTTGGTGCACCGAGATGGTGCGCCAGCGTATCCAGGCCATCTAAGCAGCCTTTTGCTGCGGGGTCCATGATCCTGATCCTTTGTTGTGCGTGAATGTGTTGCAATTCTGCTAGGCAGATCACAAAGGCGAGAGTACAATTAGCGCCCAATTTTACCCGGTGATTTGAGGCGAGAATGTTAGAGAATTTACGCAATATTGCGATTATTGCGCACGTTGACCACGGCAAAACGACTCTGGTTGATAAGCTGCTGCAGCAATCCGGCACTCTGGATCGCACCAGCGAAGGTCAGGAACGGATCATGGACTCCAATGATCTGGAACGGGAACGTGGCATCACCATTCTCGCCAAGAACACTGCGATCCGCTGGAACGACTACCGCATCAACATCGTGGATACCCCGGGTCACGCCGACTTCGGTGGTGAAGTTGAGCGCGTACTCTCCATGGTTGACTCCGTGCTGCTGCTGGTCGACGCCGTTGACGGCCCGATGCCGCAGACCCGTTTCGTGACCCAGAAGGCGTTCGCCCAGGGTCTGAAGCCCATCGTGGTCATCAACAAGATCGACCGTCCGGGTGCTCGTCCTGACTGGGTAATGGATCAGGTCTTTGATCTGTTCGACAACTTGGGTGCCACCGATGAGCAACTGGACTTCAAGGTTGTTTACGCCTCTGCACTGAACGGTTGGGCCACCCTGGATCAGGACGTCCCATCCGAGAACATGGAACCTCTGTTCCAGGCCATCGTCGACAACGTGGAAGCCCCGAAGGGCGACGTTGACGGTGCCTTCCAGATGCAAATCTCCCAGCTGGACTACAACTCCTACGTGGGCGTCATCGGTATCGGCCGCATCACTCGTGGTCGCGTCAAGACCAACCAGCAGGTCACCATCGTCGGTGCCAACGGCAAACCGCGTACCGGCAAGGTCGGTCAGGTGCTGGGCTACCTGGGCCTGTCCCGTACCGAAGTGACCGACGCGCAAGCGGGCGACATCATCGCCATCACCGGTCTGGGCGAGCTGAAGATCTCCGACACCATCTGTGACAACAGTGCCGTCGAAGCCCTGCCGCCGCTCTCCGTTGACGAGCCGACCGTGAACATGACCTTCCAGGTCAACACCTCGCCGTTCGCCGGTAAAGAAGGCAAGTTCGTCACCTCCCGCAACATTCTGGAGCGTCTGAACCAGGAACTGGTCCACAACGTGGCCCTGCGCGTGGAAGAGACCGAAGATCCGGACAAGTTCCGCGTCTCCGGCCGTGGTGAACTGCACCTCTCCATCCTGATCGAAAACATGCGTCGCGAAGGTTACGAACTGGCGGTATCCCGTCCGGAAGTTATCCTGCGTACCGTGGATGGCGAACTGCAAGAACCGTTCGAAACCGTCACTGTGGACGTGGAAGAAGCGCATCAGGGTTCCGTGATGGAGCAGCTCGGCCTGCGTAAAGGCGAGATGACCAACATGACCCCGGATGGCAAGGGTCGCGTCCGTCTGGACTTCATCATCCCGAGCCGTGGCCTGATCGGCTTCCAGACCGAGTTCCTGACCATGACCTCTGGTACCGGTCTGCTGTACCACACCTTCGACCACTACGGTCCGCACAAGGGTGGCAGCATCGGTGAGCGTCAGAACGGCGTGCTGATCTCCAACGCCACCGGCAAGGCCCTGACCTTCGCCCTGTTCGGTCTGCAAGACCGTGGTCGTCTGTTCATCGGTCACGCGACCGAAGTGTACGAAGGCCAGGTGATCGGGATCCACTCCCGCTCCAACGACCTGACCGTCAACTGCCTGAAAGGCAAGCAGCTGACCAACATGCGTGCCTCCGGTACCGACGAAGCCCAGGTGCTGACTCCGCCGATCCGCATGACCCTGGAGCAGGCTCTCGAGTTCATCGACAACGATGAGCTGGTGGAGATCACCCCCAAGGCCATCCGTATCCGTAAAAAGCTGCTGACCGAACTGGATCGCAAGCGCGCCGGTCGTGCTTGATCGATAGCTGTTCATCGACAGACCAAAGAGAGGCCTTATGGCCTCTTTTTTTATGGGCTCGACATGAGGGCGCATGGGGCCTGAGCTCGATGGAGGCGCATCCGGCCGGTCTGCGGGTGGCCAAATGACCACCCTATCTGACACAATGTCTGCATGATCACGCTTACGAGAAACAAGATGCAGCAGCAGATCCGCGGCCGTCTGGCCCATGCACTCTCCTTCTTGCGCCACGATGGTGCCCACTTCGCCCAGTTTGTCTGGGGCCGCTTCCAGCAGGACAGATTGACGGTGACCGCCGGTTACCTGGCCTATGTCACCCTGCTCTCCCTGGTGCCCATGATCGCCGTGGTGTTCGGCATGATGTCGGCCTTTCCGGTGTTCCAGAGCCTGAAGCAGGCGATGGAGCAGTTCGTCTATCACAACTTCGTCCCCACCGCAGGGGAGATGCTCAAGGAGTACATCGACGGCTTCGTGGCCAACGCCACCAACACCACGGCCGTCGGTATCGGTGCCCTGATCGTGGTGGCCCTGATGCTCATCTCGGCCATCGACAAGAACCTCAACTACATCTGGCGGTCCACCCGAAGCCGGCCCTTGGCCCAGGCATTCGCCATGTACTGGATGATCCTGACCCTGGGCCCCGTGCTCATCGGTGCCAGCATCGCCATCTCCTCCTACATTCTCTCGCTCAGGTTGTTCGCGGCTGACAGCCTGTTCGGTATCGGCTATCTGCTGCTGCGCAGCCTGCCGTTCCTCTTCTCCGTGCTCACCTTCCTGCTGATCTATACCGTGGTGCCCAACTGCCGCGTGCGGCTGACCCACGCCTTCATCGGTGCCCTGGTGGCGGCCACCCTGTTCGAGCTGGCCAAGCGCGGCTTTGCCATCTACATCACCAACTTCCCCTCCTACCAGGCCATCTATGGCGCCCTGGCGACCATTCCCATCCTGTTCGTCTGGGTGTATCTGAGCTGGCTGGTGGTGTTGCTGGGGGCCGAGACCACCGCCTGCCTAGGGGAGTACGAGAAGCCCGGTGCAGAGGAGCTGGCCTGACGCCGGCCGGCCATCACACCGGATCCCGACACAAAGGCGTTGGCCCGGGCAGGGCATTTATTGGTAGCATCGACGACCGCTCATCCCGCAGGATGGGTGGTCGTGCTGTTTTGAGAGGAGAGGGATGTGATTGCACTGATTCAGCGGGTCAGCGAGGCCAGCGTAACGGTAGAGGGAGAGGTGACCGGGGCCATCGGCCAGGGGTTGCTGGTGCTGCTCGGGGTGGAGCAGGGGGATGACGAGGCCAAGGCGGACAAGCTGCTGCACAAGGTGAGCGGTTATCGCATCTTCTCGGACGAGAACGGCAAGATGAACCTCAACGTCAGCCAGGTGGGTGGCAGCCTGCTGGTGGTCTCCCAGTTCACCCTGGCGGCGGATACCGGCAAGGGGATGAGACCCAGCTTCTCCGGTGGCGCCCATCCCGCAGATGCCGAGCGACTCTATGAGTACTTCGTGGCCCGCGCCAGGGAGAGCGGCGTGCCGACCGAAACCGGCCGCTTCGCCGCCGACATGAAGGTCAGGTTGCTCAACGACGGCCCCGTCACCTTCTGGCTGCAGGTATAAGGGTGGCAGGCAGGGCAGGACGCGATGCCTGCACACTTCGCAGGTTCTTCACCCTGCCGGTGCTCGCCCGCCCTGGCCATGCTGACGGGTCGCGTGCAGGATGACGTTGCGGTAGCCGGGCACGTCGTGGACGTGGGTCGGGCCTATCCACTCCTCTGCCAGTCGCAGAGCCTGTGCCTGTTCGAGCCGGGTGCGGGGCAGCAGATTGATGATGAGGGTGCCGCTCAGGCGTTTAGCCAGCGCCTGATAGAGCGGAGCCTGGAACAGCAGCAGGGGGTTGCCGTCCTGGCTGAACAAATCCAGCAGCACCAGATCGTAGCTCTCCTGGCTCTGGTGCAGGAAATGCAGCGCATCGGCGTGATGCAGCCGAGGCGAGCCCCCTGACGAGGGGAGGAAGAACTGCTGGAACAGGGTGAGGATCTCGGCATCCAGATCCACGCAGTCGTGGTGGGCATCGGGCCAGCGTGCCGCCAGGTGACGGGTGAGATCCCCTCCGCCCAGCCCCAGCTCCAGGATCCTGCTTGCCTGCTTTGGCAACTGCTCCGCGATGCTCCGTTGATGAGGCAGACAGAGGCGGGCCGGCTGGTGGAGGCTCATGGCGGATTGCACCACGCCGTCCATTTCCAGCCAGCGATGACGGGCATTTTCAAGCACCGAAACGCGGCGTTCGGGTTTGGCACTGAGGTGCAATAAGTGATCGGCTTGGTACGCTTGCAGATTGAAGTCCATGAATTTGCACGGCAAGATGGCTTTCGACCAGTGTAACTCAAGGATGTTGTTATGTACCGGGTGGTCACCCCCCAAACGGCAGCCGAGCTGGATACCTACTACAGGCTGCGCCGGGAGAAATGGTTGCGTCAGTCCTTCCATCTGCCAGTCGGCGCACACTCAAGGATCGCTTTATGTACCGGGTAGTCACCCCAGAAACACCAGCGGAGCTGGATGCTTACTATCAGTTGCGCTGGGAACTACTGCGCAAACCCTTCAATCTGCCCCTTGGCTCCGAGCGTGACGAGTACGATACCGTCGCCATTCACCGGCTGATGCTCTCACCCGACGGAACGCCCATCGCCGTGGGTCGCCTCTTTGTGGGCGGCGATGAAGCCCAAATCCGCTTTATGGCGCTGCGACCCGAATTTCGCGGCCAGGGGCTGGGCGCCCGCATGGTGGAAGATCTCGAGCAGCTTGCCCGCGACGAGAAGGTAAAACGGCTGGTGATGAACGCCCGCCAGGAGGCGGTGGAGTTCTATCGCCGCTGCGGCTTCCTCGAGGTAGGGGAAGGCCCCGTCTCCTTCGGCCGCATCCCTCACCGCCAGATGATCAAGTCCCTGAGTCCCATGCAGACCATCCAGTACCGTCCGGAGTGGTGCCAGGATCTCACCACCCGCTGGTCGCGGGGCATTCCCATCAGCGAGAAGATGGGGGTGCACATCACCCACTACGATGGCCAGACCTTCCACCTCAAGGCCAACCTGGCGGCCAATCTCAACGTCCACGACACCATGTTCGCCGGCAGCATCTACAGCCAGTGCGTGCTGGCGGGCTGGGGTCTCATCTGGTTGCAGCTCAAGGAGGCAGGGCTGGGAGGGGATACCGTGCTGGCCGAGGGCAACATCAAGTATTACCGGCCGGTGAGCGAAGAACCGGAGGCGCGGGTGGCCCGGGAGGGCATGCCCGCCGTGCTCGAGCCGCTGAGGGGCGGAGAGTCCGCCAAATTCAGCCTGCGGGTGCAGCTGTTCAGCGGCCGCAAGCTGGCGGTGGAGTTTGTCGGTCAGTACGTGGTACTGCCCATCAAGCGCGGCGCACGCTGATCCCTGATGTTCACAGCAACAAGGCCTCTTCGCGAGGCCTTGTTCGTTATTGGGCGGCCGGTGGCCGTGGGCGCCAGAGCGGGCCGCTTCGTCCCTGGGCGGGGTAGCGCACACCCGCCTCCCAGCCACAGGCGTCCTGTCCCGTGGGGAAACTCCAGCCCAGGTCGGGCGCATTGAGGGGGCCGCGCCAGCGGGCGAGCAGCTCGGCGCAGCGCCCCTTGTTCAGGACCCCGAGGTCGAGCTGCCACTGGTCTGCGGCCAGGTCGACACCCCCTTGCAGTGCCAGCAGGTGGGTGATGGTGGAGGCACCGCCTTGCTCGATCCGCACCTTGCCCTGCTCCGCCCTGGCATCCAGCCTGATCTGATAGAAGGGGGTGTCTCCGCGTTGCATCGCCTGCCACAGCATCTGCGGTGTCAGATCGGGGGGGGTCTGCTCCCTGAACCAGTCATCCAGCAAGGGGTCGATGCCGACCTTGTCCCAGAAGGGATCCTTGCTCTCCAGGCTCAGGCTGCCCTGAAGGGTCCGGCGCCAGTTGGCCGTCTGCGCGCCGGGCTGCCCGTTGAGGTCGGCCTGCAGATCTGCCGCCAGATCCACCTTGCCCGCGAAGGAGACGGGGGAGTGCAGCAACTTGCCCCACTGCTCCAGATCCAGCTGCTTGCCCTGCAACTGCAGGCGGCTCTCCTGCCCGGGCGTCCTGCCCCACTGGCCGCTCAGGTTGAGGGAGCCCTCGTCGGGCAGGGAGGTGGCGAGGGTGTTGAGCTGCCAGGAGCTGGGGGTCAGCTCGCCATCCAGGGTGCCGTTGCGAGCACTGAGACCGTCCCACACCAGCTCGAACCACTTGCTCTCGATGCGGGCGCGCCCCAGCAGGGGGCCTGGCTGGTTGCCCCGCAGGGCGAGATCGTTCAGGTAGAGTTGCCAGCCGGTCAGGGAGAGGGGCAGGGTGTCGTCGAAAGAGAGCACCTTGAGCTTGTCGAAGGCCAGTTTGCGGATGTCGATCTGTTGCGGGCGCCAGCCCTGCCAATCCTGCCACCACCCCTGGGGCAAACTGATGTCCATGCCGCTCAGGGCCAGATCCTTCAGGGTGAGCTTCTGCTGCTGGGTGTCGAGGGCCAGCTCGACGTTGAACTCCCCTTCGTATGCTTTGCCCCGCAGCTCGGCATCCAGCTGCCGGGAGGAGAAGGCGAGCTTGCCCTCGACGGCCTCAAGCTGGAACAAGCCGCGGCCCATGTCGCCTAGGGTGCCCGCCAGATAGCCGCTGGGCTGGCTGCCCGCCTGCCAGTCGAAGGCGGTGAGCTGGCCGTTGAAGTTGTTGAGGGAGAGCTCCTGATCGATGGCATTGATGCTCACCTGGGCAAGCTGACCCCTGTCCAGGGTGATGCGGCGCAGGGGGAACTCGCCAGGGGGGATGTCACCAAGCTCGAGTCGCATGGCGCGGGCCTTGAGATCGTGCAGTTGCAGGCTGCGCTCTGGCCAGTTCATCACCATGCCGGTCTCGAGCAGGCCGTCGAACAGGTTGGTGGTCAGTCTGTCGGTGCTGAGCACCTGCCCCTCCAGCCGCCCCTTGAGGCTGAGACGGGCCAGGGTGAACATGGGGGTCTCCAGCTGGTTGATGCCCAGGGTGAGGTTGGCCTGGGGCTGGCGTCTCGGGTCGATCAGTTCCCAGTCACTCAGGGATGCACTGAGGCCGCGCAGGGTCAGGGCCTCGCTCTGCAGGTTCAGGTTGTCGATGGTGCTGTCGCTGATGGTGAGGGAGTGAACCGGCAGGCTTGGCAACTGGTTGGGGAGCGGCAGCTTGATGACGGGACGGATGAGGTCCAGGTGGGCGATGCGCACATCCCGGTTCAACCAGTCGATGTGCTCGATCTCCAGATAGAGTTTTTCCAGCTGTACCGCATCCCCATAGCGCACCTGTTCCGCCAGCAGGGTGTAGGGGTGCAGCGGATTGAACACCAGCCGGCCTATGGTGACGGGCACCCCGGTCTGCTGGCTGAGCCAGTTGGCGATGGGGCCTTTGGCGCGCTCGGCATCGAACAGGCCGAGACCGACCCAGACAAAGAGCAGCAGGAAGGCAAAGGTGTAGAGCAGGCCGCGGAGCCAGGAATTCATCAGTGCTTTCCTCCTGTTTCTGTTGCTTGGTCAGGCATTCGAGTAGTGATCCCGTAGACCGAGCCAGTATCGTATCAAGGGTTCGACATGGCTCGGGGGTTTATCCATCAGGCAAGGTGACCATTTTCTGCATCTGCCTTGGTCAAGCATTGGAGTAGTGGTCTCGCAGGCCCAGCCAGCGGCGGATCAGGGGCTCGACATGGCTCGGGTGTTTATCCATCAGGCAAGTTGACCCTCTTCTGCATCTGCCTTGGTCAAGCATTGGAGTAGTGGTCTCGCAGGCCCAGCCAGCGGCGGATCAGGGGCTCGACATGAGCCGGGTGTTTGTCCATCAGGAAGCGCGCCATCTTCTGCACCTGGGGAATGAGCGGCTGGTCGCGCACCAGATCGGCGATCTTGAGATCGGCCAGACCGGTCTGGCGGGTACCGAGCAGCTCGCCTGGGCCACGCAGCTCCAGATCCCGCTGGGCGATGAGAAAGCCGTCGTTGGTCTCCCGCAGCACCCCGAGGCGGCTCTGGGCCGTCTTGGACAAGGGGGCATGATAGAGCAGCACGCAGTGGGAGGCCACCGAGCCACGCCCGACCCGGCCGCGCAGCTGGTGCAGCTGCGCCAGCCCCAGCCGCTCCGGGTTCTCGATGATCATCAGGCTGGCGTTGGGCACGTCCACCCCCACCTCGATGACGGTGGTGGCGACCAGCAGTTGCAGTATGCCCGCCTTGAACTCCTCCATCACCCGCTGTTTCTCGACCGGTCGCATCCGGCCGTGCACCAGCCCGATGTGCAGGCCGGGTAGCAGATTTTGCAGCTCGGCGGCGGTGTCCTCGGCGGCCTGGCACTCCAGCACCTCCGACTCCTCGATCAGGGTGCAGACCCAGTAGGCCTGCTTGCCCTCCTCGCAGGCGAGTCTGACCCGTTCGATCACGTCCTGGCGGCGGCTGTCGGGCAGTGCCACCGTGGTGATGGGGGTGCGGCCCGGTGGCAGCTCGTCGATGATGGAGGTATCGAGGTCGGCATAGGCGGTCATCGCCAGGGTACGGGGGATGGGGGTGGCGGTCATGATGAGCTGGTGGGGATGCACCCCTTCCCGCTCTCCTTTTTCTCGCAGGGCGAGACGCTGATGCACGCCGAACCTGTGCTGTTCATCGATGATGACCAGGGCGAGGCGCTGGAATACCACCTGCTCCTGGAAGATGGCGTGGGTGCCCACCACCATCTTGACGCTGCCGTCCGCGATGGCGGCCAGCGCCTCTTCCCGCGCCTTGCCCTTCTGCTTGCCCGCCAGCCAGCCCACCTTGATGCCGAGCGGCTCCAGCCACCTGGCGAAGTTGATGGCGTGCTGCTCGGCAAGCAGCTCGGTCGGGGCCATCAGCCCCACCTGGCAGCCGTTGCCGATGGCCTGCAGGGCGGCCAGTGCCGCGACCAGCGTTTTACCTGAGCCCACGTCCCCCTGCACCAGCCGCATCATGGGGTGGCTCTGTTGCAGATCCCTGGCTATCTCCGCCACCACCCGGCTCTGGGCGCCGGTGGGGGTGAACGGCAGGGCGCCGAGCAGCTGCCGGACCAGCTCGGGAGCGGGTTTGAGGGCACGGGCCAGCTGGGTCTGTGCCTGGGCGCGTACCTTCAAGACCGAGAGGTTGTGGGCCAGCAGCTCTTCCAGTACCAGCCGCTGCTGTGCCGGGTGCTGGCCGCTCTCGAGCAGGGCCAGCGCCACCGAGGGAGGCGGGCGGTGCAGCAGCTTCAGGGCCGCGGCCAGATCGATCTGCTGGGGATAGAGGCCGGCAGGCAGCAGCTCCTCGACCCCGTAGAGGTCGAGCTGGGCCAGGGCCTGATCCGTGAGGCTGCGCAGGGTGAGCTGGCGCAGCCCCTCTGTGGTGGGGTAGACGGGGGTGAGGGCCTCTTCGGTCTGGCCGGCCTGCTCCTCGCCGAGCAGCTTGTACTCGGGGTGGGCCATCTCCAGGCCGTACTTGCCGGGACGTGTCTCGCCGAAGCAGCGGATAAGGCGGCCTTGGGCCAGGCTGTTTTTCTGGGCAGCGGTGAAATTGAAGAAGCGCAGGGTCAGGCTGCCGGTGCCGTCGCTGATACGGCACACCAGCATGCGGCGGCGCCCCATCACCAGCTGGGTGTCCTGGATCTCGCCCTCGACGGCACCGTGCAGGCCGGGCGGCAGATCGCCGATGGGCCACACCTGGGTGCGGTCCTCGTAGCGTAGGGGGAGGTGGAACAGCAGATCCTGCACCGTGGCCAGCCCCAGCCGCTCGAGTTTCTCCAGCATCTTGCTGCCGACACCCTTGAGGCTGTCGAGGGAGATTTTATCCAATTTCATCAATTAGATGCCCGAAAACACTGTAAATATGTCCAGATGATAGGGGTTGTTGCGGCCTCGATGCAAGCCGCGTTGTGCCGTTCCGGGCTGGTGGGCAAGGGAGCGGGGTGAGGGTCATCCATGAAAAAGGCCTGCCGGAAACGGCAGGCCTTTTCACTGACGGGGCGCCCTGGCGGTCAGATGATGCGCTTGAGCAGCAGGTGAGCCTTGACCCTGTGGATCCGGGCCAGCAGCTTGCGCACCTGATCCGGGTAATCCTTGATCTGCTCTATCTGGTCGAAGTGACTGATGCGGCGGGTGTGGGCCAGGATGTTCTCCCGCTCCGCACTGAACTGCTCGCGCAGGTGATGGTGCTGGTCGTGTACCAGCAGGCCGTTCTCCAGATCCAGCGCCCAGGCTCGGGGATTGAGGTTGTTGCCGGTGAGCAGGGCCCACTCCTCATCCACGAAGATCCCCTTGAGGTGATAGGAGTTCTTCTCGCAGCACCAGAGCATGAGGTTGAGCCGGCCGTTGTCGATGTGGTGCTGGTTGCGCTCGGCAAACTTGCGCAGGTTGGTCTCGTAGAGATAGGGCAGACCGCCGATGGTGGAGAACTTCTCCTCCGGGGGGATAAAGAAGTCGTTGGCGGTCTTGTCGCCCACGACGATGGTCACCTTGCAGCCGCGTTTGAGCAGCGCCTCCACGTCCTTGTTCAACTCCTTGGGGGGGTTGAAGTAGGGGGTGCAGATGAAGATCTCCCGCTCGGTGGCCCGCACCAGGTTGCGGATCATCCGGTTGAGCTGGTTGCCCCGCTTGCCCAGGCCCACCATGGGGGTCACGGCGATCTCCCGATCGTTGGGCTTGATGCTCTCGAAGCGGTACTGGCAGAGGCGCAGGCGCTGCTTGAAGCGGCGGATCGGTCCCTTGAGCTGCTTGGCGCCGGGGATGCCGGTGCGATCCAGCCGCTGGACGGCCTCGCTGCCGAGGAAGACGTCATCCACGTAGTTGACCATGCTGCGGGTCAGTGCCGGGCTGTGGATCTGGTGATAGCGATCGAAGCGGTAGCGCTCCTGCTGGTGCAGGTAGATGTCGTTGAGGCTGGCGCCGGAGTAAAGCAGGGTGTCGTCGAAGATGAAGCCCTTGAGGTGCAGCACCCCGAGCAGCTCGCGGCCCTTGACCGGCACGCCGTAGATCTCGATCTGGTGTTGGTGGCTGGCGGCCATGGCCTGGTACATCAGGTGGTTGCCCCCCTGCTTGCCCTTGCCGATCAGGCCGCGCTGGGCGCGGTGGAAGTCGACGAACACCTTGATGTCGAGAGAGGGATTGCGCTGCTTGGCGGCATAGAGGGCGGAGAGGATCTCCCGTCCCGCCTCGTCATCCTGCAGATAGAGCGCGATCAGATAGATGCGCTGGGTCGCATGGGCGATGAGCGACAGGATCCGGCTCTTGAAGTCTTTGGCGCTGCTGAGTATCTGGAACTGATCCGCGGCAACCGCGATCTGGGGTAAGCGGGTCAGCAACTGTCGATAATGTGCCGATGAATGCATAGAGAAGCCTGAAATCACGGGATGAAGCGTTCCACTCGGGGCGAAGAATAGGCAATTCTAGCAATCTGTGGCGATGGGCCCAAGCAAGAATCCGTAAAAAGTCGGTGCAATATCACATCGGGGCCGACGGATGCGGCCCCGATGTGTTTCCGTCAGAGGATGGCGCTGGCCGTGGCCACGATGAGGAAGGCGATGGTGCCGAGCAGGGTCTCCATCACGGTCCAGGTCTTGAGGGTGGTCTTCTCGTCCATGTTGAGGAAGCGGCTGACCAGCCAGAAGCCGGAGTCATTGAAGTGGGAGAGCACGGTGGCGCCCCCGGCGATGGCGATGACGATGAAGGTCAGGTCCAGCTCGCTCAGGCCGGTGGTGGCGGCCACGGTCGGCGCCATCAGGGCGGCGGTAGTGGTCAGGGCCACGGTGGCGGAACCCTGGGCGACCCGCAGCGCGGCGGACACCAGGAAGGCTGCCAGGATCACCGGCATGCCGGTATCGGAGAGCACGTCGGCCAGGGCAGTGCCGATGCCGCTCGCCCGCAATACGCCGCCGAACATGCCGCCGGCACCGGTGACCAGGATGACGGCGCAGACCGGGGCCAGGGCGTCGTTGCAGAACTTCTCGAGCTGCACCTTGCCCTGGCTCTGGCGGAACATCCAGAGGGCGTACAGCACGGTGATGAGCAGGGCGACCGGGGTCTTGCCGACCATGCGCAGCACGTTGACCCAGTCCGCACCCTTGTCGATGACGCCCATGACGCTCAGGGTATTGAGGCCGGTATCCATGAAGATGAGCACCAGCGGCAGCAGCAGGATGGAGATCACCTGGCCGAAGCTCGGCGCCTTGTCGGAGAGCTGCTCGGCACTGGCAGTGAAGCTCGGGGGCAGGGGCAGCTCAAACTTCTTGCCGGACCAGAGCCCGAACAGGTAGGCACCCAGATACCAGGTGGGCAGCGCGACCAGCAGACCCACGACGGTGAGCAGACCGATGTTGGCACCCAGCAGCTCGCTGGCGGCCACCGGGCCCGGGTGGGGCGGCAGGAAGGCGTGCATCACCGCAAAGGCACCGGCGGAGGGCAGGGCATACTTGAGGACGGAGCCGCCGAACTGCTTCGCCACGCTGAAGATGATGGGCAGCATGACGATGAGGCCGGCGTCGAAGAAGATCGGGAAGCCGAACAGCAGGGAGGCCACACCCAGCGCGAAGGGGGCGCGGTGGGAGCCGAAGCGGTTGATCAGGGTATCGGCCAGTACCTTGGCGCCCCCCGTCATCTCCAGGATCCTGCCTATCATGGCGCCGAGGCCGACCAGCAGCGCGACCGAGGCCAGGGTGCCGCCGAAACCGGTCAGCATGGTGGGGATCACCTGGTCATAGGTGACCCCGGTGGCCAGGGCCGTCAGCATGCTGACCAGGGTCAATGCCACGAAGGCATGTACCTTGAATCGCATGATCAGCACCAGCAACATGACAATGGCTCCGCCCGCTACCGAGAGCAGATAGGCGACATCGGGTGTGTTCATTGCTCCGTCCATAAAATTGTCCTCAAATGGTTCTAGTTGTTGTTCTGCACATTTCTGTGCTGCACTTCACATTGCGAAAAGTTACCGGTAACATGTTACCGGTAACGTGGTAGCTTAGAACCCATCAGGCGAACGTTTTTTGAAAAGTGAGAGAGAGGTCAAATAATGGCGGGCAAGTGCATTATCGTGATGGGTGTGTGTGGCAGCGGCAAGTCCAGCATCGGCCTCAAGGTGGCCAATGCCCTGGGGGCCAAGTTCATCGACGGCGATGATCTGCACCCTCGCGCGAACATCCAGAAGATGGCGGCGGGCAACCCGCTCAACGACGAAGACAGGGCCCCCTGGCTGGAGCGGATCCGCGATGCGGCCTACAGCCTGGAGCGCAAGAACGAGCTCGGCGTCATCGTCTGCTCGGCCCTCAAGAAGCAGTACCGCGACCAGATCCGCGAGGGTAACGACTCGGTGAGTTTCCTGTTTCTGGATGGCAGCCAGTCCCTCATTCTCGAACGGATGCGGGCACGGCAGGGCCACTTCATGCGCGAAGCCATGGTACAAAGCCAGTTTGATACCCTGGAGCGACCGGATGGCGAGCCCGGCGTGTTTCGCATCGATATCGACGGGACCTTCGAACAGGTGGTCGACCGTGCCGTCACCGCGCTGACGCAGGCGTAATGAGCCATGTCGCGCGCCCGGCTGCGGCCGACCGCGCCCGTATATAGAGTTGGAGAGAAAGCTATGACCCATCCCGTGATCACCCAGGTGACCAACCGCATCCGCGAGCGCAGCACCGCCCGCCGTGCCCGCTTCCTGGCCCGCATCCAGCGCCAGGCCGATCAGGGCAAGACCCGCGCCTCCCTCTCCTGCGGCAACCTGGCCCACGCCGTGGCCGCCTCGAGCTGTGACGAGAAGGGGCGCATCCTCGACATGACCCGCGCCAACGTGGCCATCGTCACCGCCTACAACGACATGCTGAGTGCCCATCAGCCCTATCAGAGCTACCCGGACATCATCAAGGGCGCCCTGGCGGAGCTCGGCCACAGCGCCCAGGTCGCCGGCGGCGTGCCCGCCATGTGCGACGGCGTGACCCAGGGCCAGCCGGGGATGGACATGTCCCTCTTCTCCCGGGATCTCATCGCCCAGGCCACCGCGGTCTCCCTCTCCCACAACACCTTCGACGCCACCCTGCTGCTCGGCATCTGCGACAAGATTGCCCCGGGCCAGATCATGGGGGCGCTTTCCCACGCCCACCTGCCCACCGCCTTCGTGCCTGCCGGCCCCATGGCGAGCGGCATCAGCAACGACGAGAAGGTAAAGGTGCGCCAGCAGTACGCTGCCGGTGAAGTGGGCCGCGACGCCCTGCTCAAGATGGAGTGCGGCGCCTACCACGCGGCGGGCACCTGCACCTTCTACGGCACCGCCAACACCAACCAGCTGGTGTTCGAAGCCATGGGTCTGATGCTGCCGGGCTCCGCCTTCGTGCATCCGCACAGCGAGCTGCGCCACGCCCTCACCGAGGAAGCGGCCCGCCGCATCAGCGCAATGATCCCGGGCTCCCCGGCCTATCGCCCCCTGAGTGCGGTGATCGACGAGCGCGCCCTGGTCAACGGCCTGGTGGCCCTGCTCGCCTCCGGCGGCAGCACCAACCACAGCATTCACATGGTGGCGCTGGCCCGCGCCGCCGGGCTTGAGCTGACCTGGGACGACCTGAGCGATCTCTCCGACGTGGTGCCGCTCCTGGTGCGCATGTACCCGAACGGCCCGGCGGACGTCAACGCCTTCGAACAGGCGGGGGGCGTGCCCGGCCTGATGCGTCGTCTGGCCGAAGAGGGGCTGATCCACCTGGATGCCACCCCGGTCTTCGGCGAGATGCAGGATTACCTCAGCCGTCCGGCACTGGTGGATGGCAAGCTGGTGTGGCAACCGGTGGGCGAGAGCGGGGATCCGAGCGTGCTCTCTCCCTCTGGCAGCGAGTTCCAGGCCACCGGCGGCACCAAGCTGCTGGCGGGCAACCTGGGCCGCGCCGTGGTCAAGGTTTCCGCCGTCGCGCCCGAGTATCGGGTCATCGAGGCCCCGGCCCGGGTCTTCTCCTCCCAGCATGCGGTGGAGGCGGCCTACAAGGCCGGTGAGTTGAACCAGGACGCCGTCATCGTGGTGCGCCACAACGGCCCGGCCGCCAACGGCATGCCGGAGCTGCACAAGCTGATGCCGGTGCTTGGCAACCTGCAGAAGGCGGGTCACAAGGTGGCCCTGGTCACCGACGGCCGCCTCTCCGGCGCCTCCGGCAAGATCCCGGCCGCCATCCACGTCACCCCGGAAGCGCTGCACGGCGGGGCCATCGGCCTGCTCGCCGATGGCGACCTGCTGCGGGTGGATGCCGAGTCCGGCCGCCTCGACTGCCTGACCGATTTGAGTGGCCGTACCCAGGCCGAGATCGACCTCACCCTGGAACAAGAGGGGTGGGGCCGTGAACTGTTCAGCGTGATGCGTCGCGCGGTATCGAGCGCCGAGTGCGGCGCCACCATCTTTGACTAAGGAAGAGCTATGCAGAACTGGAAAGTGACCCCTGCCGAGGTGTTTGCCGCCTCCCCCCTGGTACCCGTGATGGTCATCAACGACCTGGAGCAGGCCCTGCCCATGGCCAAGGCCCTGCTGGATGGCGGCATCTCGGTGTTCGAGATCACCCTGCGCACCCCGGTGGCGCTGGACGCGATTGCCCTCATCGCCAAGGCGATGCCGGATGCCATGGTCGGTGCCGGTACCGTGCTCAACTGCGCGCAGTTTGATGCCGCCGTCGCTGCCGGTGCCCGCTTCGTCATCTCCCCGGGCATGACCCCGGCCCTGCTGGCCCACGCGGCCAAGAGCACGGCGCCGCTGATCCCGGGGGTGGCCACCCCGTCCGAGGTGATGCAGGCGCTGGAAGCAGGCTACGACCACCTCAAATTCTTCCCGGCCGAGGCGAACGGCGGCACCAAGGCACTCTCCGCCATCGCGGCGCCCCTGCCCCAGGTGAAATTCTGCCCCACCGGCGGCATCGGCCCGAAAAACGTGGCCGACTACCTGGCGCTGAAATGTGTGGCCACCGTCGGCGGCTCCTGGATGCTGCCGGCAGACGCCGTCAAGAGCGGCAACTGGGAGGAGGTGACCCGCCTCTCCCGGGAAGCGGTTGAATTGGTTAAACGCTAAGCAAATATCGTTTAGAAAAATTAAACAGGCCACCCCCGGGTGGCCTGCTGTTTTTCCGCCCCGGGAGGGGGTGGGCCGTTTGCTTCCGGCCTCGCCCTGGCTTAAGGTCGGGGGCCGCCCCTCTCCCCTGGAGCCTTCATGTCCTGTCTGCATCCATCCTACCCGCAAGGGCACTTCACCGCGCTGCACTGCCACCCCCATGCCCAATACTGCTATCTGCACGACGGGGGCGGCATCATCACGGGGCGAGGGGAGGGAGAACTGCTGGTGGCGGGCCAGATCTGCTTTATTCCAGCGGGGTGGGAGCACGAGTTTCGCGTGCTGCGCCGCTCCCGGCTCTCCCTCCTCTATGTGCCGACGTCGGCCCGCACCGCCTTCGGCCCCTTGCTGGCCAGCCCGCTGCTGGCGGGCCTCTTCGCCCGCCTGCCCGAGCTGGCCGAGGAGGAGGTGAAAGGGGCCTATCTGACGGTGCTTGGCCAGGAGCTGGAGCGCGCCGACCCGCTCGCGGCGCGCATTCCCCTCACCGGTGAGCTGGACCCGCGCCTGCTGCGGGTGCTGGACAAGGTGTGCCAGGCACCCGCCATCCATCTGACGCTGACGGCGCTGGCGGCAGATTGCGGCGCCTCGGTGCGCACCCTCAACCGGCTCTTCCTCCAGCAGCTGGGGTGCAGCTTTCGCCAGTGGCGGGAGCAGGTGGTGCTGGGACGGGCGCGCCAGTTGCAGCACCGGGGGCTCACGCTGGCCCAGATCGCCGATCGGCTCGGCTACGAGGATCCCGGCGCCTTGTCCCGCGCCCTCCAGCGCCTTGCCCGGCGCGAACCGGCGGCCTGAGGGCCCGTCGTCTGCCTTCCTGCCCGCCATGGCGGTGTCTGCGGGTTGCCGGCAGTCAGCACCGCGAGCCGATATCCGCATCCTCCTTGCTGCCTGCCAGCAGACAGGTCACCTCGTCGGTGTGGCAGATCCGATCGCCGCGAAAGGTGAAGAGGCCGCTCACCTTGCAGACCAGGGTGCCGCCGTCCTGGCGGGTGGCCCGTACCACATGGGTCGAGTGCACCCGCTCCCCCTGCGCCAGGGTGGCGACAAACTCGATGCTCGCCCCGGCCAGATGGCGGCGCAGTGTGGCGATGTGCTGGTGAAACGCCGGGTAGTCGAGCCGCTCGCCGTTCACCTCCTGGCAGTAGTCGGGGGTGAACCAGTCGTCGAGCTCCGCCATGGGGAAGGCGGGATCGCAGATGACGCGCTGCAGGCAGGCTTTCAATCGTTCGGTGTGGTGCATGGTCTGCTCCTGACAGGGGGGATGGAGGAGCCAGCATAGGCCAGGGGACGGCGAGGGGAGAGGGGAGAAGGCGCCATCATGGCGGTCGAACGCGCCATGATGGCCGGGGATCAGCCGAGGCTTTCCCCCTCATAGAGGGAGAAGCCGATGTCCTTGCACCTGGTCGCCAGCGGCTGGCCGCCGAGGCGGGCCAGCAGCATGATGGCGGCTTCGCGACCTATGGTCTCGCGGGGGGTGACGATACTGGCGAGCTTGGGGGTCATGGCGTGGCCGATGTCGAGGGCGTTGCTGCCGGCGATGGCCACCTGCTGGGGCACCGGGATCCACCTGGCCTGGCATTGCAGCAGGGCCCCCACCGCCAGGTCGTCGTTGGTGCAGAACAGGCCGTCGAGATCGGGGAAGCGCGCCATGGCCTGGGCCAGCAGCTCTCCCCCCAGGGTGAAGCTGGAGGATTGCTCCGTCAGCAGGTGCTGGCCGGTCAGACCGAAATCGGCCATCGCCTGGTAGTAGCCTTCCATTCGCAGCTGGGTGCGCACGTCGAGCCGGGCACCGAGGTAGATCACCTTGCGCCGTCCCCGGCGCAGCATCTCTGTTACCATGGCCCGGGCGGCGGCCCGGTGATCCATGCCCACCACCATGTCGATGGGGGAGAGGGGCAGATCCATGGTCTCCACCACCGGGATGCCGGCGGTGGCGATCATCTTGCGGGTGCGCTCGGTGTGCTGGGTGTCCGAGAGGATGAGCCCGTCCACGTTGTAGGAGAGGAGCGAGGCGACCTGCTCCTCCTCCCGCTCCGGGCTGTAGCCGTAGTGGGCGAGCAGGGTCTGGTAGCCGGCGGGCCGGGTCACCGCCTCGATGCCGTGGATCACCGCCGAGAAGACCTGGTTGGAGAGGGAGGGGATCAGGATGCCGATCGCCTTGCTGGTGGCGTTCGACAGCATGTCCGGCGCCCGGTTCGGGATGTAGCCGAGCTCCTCTACCGCGGCGGCGATGCGCTCGCGGGTCCCTTCGGCCACGGCGGACGGGTCGCGCAGGTAGCGGCTGACGGTCATCTTGGTGACACCGGTCAGGTCGGCAATGTCCTGCAGGGTAGGGCGGCGCTTGCGGGTGTCGTTCATCTGGGGATCCGGCAAAAAATGTTACACGTAACATTACCGTTTTTGCACGGCAATGTCAGCATATGACGCCATCAACAGGGGGCAGGGGATGATCAAGGGCAGGTGTTTCGAGGGGATCCACTTCGAGCAGCAGGAGGTGGAGGGGGAGCAGTTCCAGGGGTGCCGCTTCATCGGCTGTCACTTCTCCTGGCTCGATCTCGGGGAGTGCCGCTTCGTCGACTGCAGCTTCTATGACAGGGAACGGGAGCTGGGATGCCTGTTTCAGGGCTGCGATCTGAGGGAGGCGAGCTTCCTGCGCTGCGATCTCACCCTGGCGGACTTCGGCCGCAGCCAGTGTCTTGGGCTGGAGATGCGCGACTGCCAGGCCATGGGGATCAACTTCGCCCATGCCAGCTTCGCCAACCGGATCACTGCCAAAAGCTATTTCTGCGAGGCCCACCTCACCGGCAACAACTTCAGCTACGCCAACTTCGAAAGCTGTCTGCTGGAGCGATGCGAGCTTGCCGGCAACCGCTGGCAGGGGGCCAACCTGCTTGGCGCCTCCCTGGCGGGCTCGGATCTCAGCGGCTCCGAGTTCGGGCAAATCGACTGGACCAGCTTCAACCTGCAAGGCTGCGATCTGCGCCAGTGCGATCTGCCCGGCCTGGATCTGCGCCGGGTCAACCTCGCCGGGGTGCAGATCACTGAAGATCAGCAGCAGGGGCTGCTGGAGCAGATCGGGCTGGTGGTCTTCCCCTGAGCGGGGTGGAAAAGAGGTAAGTTTTCATCATCGGGGCGGGCGGTGTGGTGCCTCCCCTGCCAAGCAAAAAGCCTGCGCGATGCAGACTTTTTGTCAGGTGAAGTGGTAAACGACGCGGTGTTGCTGTCTTTTGCTCCCTGCTCCCCTCGCGGGAGAAGGGCTGGAGATGAGGTAGCGGACTCCACTCGGGCACCGCCAAGGCGGGCTTAGCGTCTGGCCAGCCACTTGGTCGGGTTGATGGCCTCGCCCTGATAGCGGATCTCGAAGTAGAGGCCGGAGCGCTCCTGTCCGCCGCTGTCGCCGACCAGGGCCACGGGTTCCCCTTGCTCCACCTTTTGTCCCACCTGGCGCAGCAGCGACTGGTTGTGGCCGTAGAGGCTCATGTAACCCTTGCCGTGGTCGATGACCAGCAGCATGCCGAAGCCGTCGAGCCAGTCGGCGTAGACCACCTGGCCCGGTGCCACCGCCTTGACCTGGGTCCCTTCACTGGCGCCGATCAGGGTGCCCTTCCACTTCAGCTCGGCGGTACGCGGCGAGCCGTAGGAGATGAGGATGGGGCCCTGCACCGGCCAGCGCAGGTTGCCACCTGTGCTCAGACCGCCGTAGCCGTTGCTGCTTGCCTTGGCGCTGTTGCGGGCGGCCGCTTGCTGCTGCGCCACCTTGGCCTGCTGTTCGGCGACGCGTTGCTGCTGGGCCGCCAGCCGCTGCTGTTCGCCGACCTGGCGCTGCTGGGCCGCGATCCGCTGCTGCTCCTCGATGCGCTTCTGCTCGGCTGCCAGGCGCTGGGCCTCCAGACGGCGCTGGCGCTCCTGCTCGGCCTTGATCTTGGCGAGGCGCTCCCGCTCGGCCCGTTCGCGGCGTTCCTTTTCTTCCTGCTGGCGACGCAGCTCTTCCAGCCGTGCCTTGAGCGCCTTCTCCGCCTTGACCAGCTTGTCGAGCTTCTGCTCGTCGGCCTGCACCGATTGCTGCAACTGGTTGCGCACCTTGGCACGGCTCTGCTGGCTGGCCAGCAGGCTCTGGTGATGCTCCTGCTGCTCGCCGAGCAGGGTCTGGAGGCGGCTCTCGGTCTCCCTGGTGGCCTGCTGGTTCTTGGCCAGCTTGTCACGGGTGGCGCGCAGGGCTTCAATGGCCTCGATACGGGCCTTGTTGAGGTAGTCGAAATAGTCGAGGGCGCGGCTCAGTTTGGCCGGATCCTGCTGGTTGAGCAGCAGTTTGAGGTAATCGTGGTTGCCCGCCTGGAAGGCGCTTTCCGCCTGCTTGGCCAGCAACTGCTTCTGGTGTTTCGCTTGTTGCTCCAGTGCCAGCTTGTCCTGCTGCAGGGACGCCAGCTTCTGCTGGTTCTGCCGGAGTTGCTGTCTGGTCTGCTCGAGTTTGGCGGCGGCAGCCGAAATGGCCTGCTCGTCAGCCTTGAGCTGGGTGTTGAGCTTGGCAAGCTCCTGCTTGCTGAGCTTGAGGGTCTGTTGCTGTTCCTTGATCTGGGACTGCATGGCCCCCAACTGCTGGTTCGCAGCCTGGGCTGTGCCGGTAACGCCGATCAGGCAAAAAAACAGCGCGCCGGCCAACAGGCCGACGCGACTGGTTTTCTGTGAAATAATTTCGCATCCCCGCATGGGGCAAGATTATTTCAGAATCATCAGGGGCTTGCCAGTCATTTCCGGCGGCACCGGCAGACCCATCAGGGTCAGCATGGTGGGGGCCAGATCGGACAGTTTGCCACCTTCGGCGACCTCGGCTTTACGACCGAAGTAGATGAGGGGAACCGGCAGATTGGTGTGGGCGGTGTGGGCCTGACCAGTCTCTTCGTCCATCATCTTCTCGGCGTTGCCATGGTCGGCGGTGATGAGGCACTCGCCACCCACTTCCGCCAGGGCGTCGGTGACGCGACCGATGCAGTGGTCGACCGCTTCACAGGCTTTGACGGCCGCATCGAACACGCCGGTGTGGCCGACCATGTCGCCGTTCGGGTAGTTGCAGATGATGACGTCGTACTTGCCGCTCTTGATGGCCGCAACCAGCTTGTCGGTCAGCTCTTCGGAGCTCATCTCCGGCTGCAGGTCATAGGTAGCCACTTTCGGGCTCGCCACGATTTCGCGATCTTCGCCGCTGAAGCAGGCCTCTTCGCCACCGTTGAAGAAGAAGGTGACGTGGGCGTACTTCTCGGTCTCGGAGATGCGCAGCTGGGTCTTGCCCTGCTTGGCCAGCCACTCACCCAGGGTGTTGACCAGGGCGGTGGGCGGATAGGCGCAGGCGGTTTTGATGTCGGCCGCGTATTCGGTCAGCATCACGAAGTGCAGGGCCGGGGTGGCGGTGCGGGCGAAGCCGGTGAAGTCGGTATCGACGAAGGCGCGGGTGATTTCGCGAGCGCGGTCGGCACGGAAGTTCATGAAGATCAGCGCATCGCCGTCGATCATCGGTACTGCGTCGCCGATGCGGGTGGCCTTGACGAACTCGTCGTTCTCGTCGCGGGCATAGGCGGCGGCCAGCGCGTCGGTGGCGTTGTCGGCGGTGAATTCGCCCTTGCCCTGGGTCATCAGGTCATAGGCCTGCTGCACGCGATCCCAGCGGTTGTCGCGGTCCATGGCGTAGTAACGACCGATCATGGAGGCGAAACGGCCCTTGCCCAGTCGGGCAAACAGGGCGTCGAACAGCTCGATGGAGGACTGGGCACTGCGCGGCGGGACGTCGCGGCCATCCAGGAAGGCGTGGAAGTAGATCTGCTCGGCGCCACGCTTGGCGGCCATCTCGATCATGCCCATGATGTGCTCTTCGTGGCTGTGTACGCCACCCGGGGACATCAGACCCATGATGTGCACGGCCTTGCCCTTGGTCACGGCAGCGTCGACAGCCTTGGCCAGCTCGACGTTCTGGAAGAAGTCGCCGTCCTGGATGTCCTTGGATATGCGGGTCAGCTCCTGATAGACGACGCGACCGGCACCGATGTTGGTGTGGCCCACTTCGGAGTTGCCCATCTGGCCGTCCGGCAGACCCACGTCCAGGCCGGAGCCGGAGATCAGGGTGCTGGTGTAGTCACGGGCCAGGCGATCCAGATTGGGGGTCTTGGCAGCAGCAACGGCGTTGTACTCTTGCTTGGTGCTGTAGCCCCAACCGTCCATGATGACCAGAACCAGCGGTTTCTTAGCTGTTGACATAAGGCTATGTCCTCTCGGATAGGAATGAATTGCGGGAAGTGAAACTAGCGTAATATTACTACATCTGCCGAAATAGTCACCTGATAGCCAAGTCCCTCTCCAGCCTCGCTTTTTAACTGTTATCCCGCTGTTTTAGGCATGTTGCCGGCTTGTCTGCCGCGGCGGGTTTTCCTCTGTTCCCCCCCTCTTTTCGGCATGGCGCATCCTCTCGTTCTGCCCGGTTGGAGGAGGAAGAATCGGCAGCCATCCCTGATGGGAGCTTGCTCTCGCTTTGCCGCCAAGATGGCTGATCTTATGCAGGGCCCCATGTATACTCGGGCCCTTGTCTTGGTCCCTGGATAGTAGAAGATGCAAGAGTATTTGGATTTCGCGGCCCGCAATCCGCTGCTGACCGCAGCCTGGTTGGGCCTGGCAGGCACCCTGGTGTATACCACTGTGCGTGCTCGTTTTTCTCCGGTGAAGGCGGTCAACAACCACGCCGCTACCCTGCTTATCAACCGTGAAAATGCCACCGTCGTGGACATTCGCAGTCAGGATGAATTTGCCAAGGGTCATCTGGCCGGGGCCCATCACCTGCCGCTCGCCCAGATTCAGGCGAATAATATGGGTCCGGTTGAAAAGCACAAGGATGCCCCCATCATAGTGGTGTGCGAGTCGGGGATGACCGCTGGTGGCGCGGGTCGCCAACTGAGCAAGGCCGGTTTCAAGCAGGTGTATGTGCTCAGCGGTGGCATGGCCCAATGGCGTGCAGACAATCTGCCGGTGACCAAAAAACGCTGATTTAAGGGCCTGCGCCCACTCATTATCTTAAAAAGGAATCAAACGAAATGGCTGACGAAATCAACAACCAGGAAGTGCAACCGGAATTCCACATCCAGCGTGTCTACACCAAGGATGTCTCCTTCGAAGCCCCGAATACCCCGCACATCTTCCAGAAAGAGTGGCAGCCGGACGTCAAGCTGGACATGGACACCAAGACCAATGTCCTGGCCGACAGCGTCTATGAAGTGGTGCTGACCCTGACTGTCACCTGCAAGCTGGAAACCGAGACCGCCTTCCTGTGCGAAGTGCAGCAAGCCGGCATCTTCACCATCGGCAACCTGCCTGAGCCGCAACTGGCCCACTGCCTGGCGGCCTTCTGCCCGAACATCCTGTTCCCGTATGCCCGCGAAGCGGTGTCCAACCTGGTGAGCAAGGGTTCCTTCCCGCAGCTGAACCTGGCACCGGTCAACTTCGACGCCCTGTTCGCCCAGCACATGGCGCAGGTACAGGCCCAGCAGGCGACTGCGGAAGCCTGATAATGGCCGACCAGATCGCAATCTCGGTCCTGGGGGCGGGGTCTTATGGCTCCGCCCTTGCCATTTCTCTGGCGCGCAATGGTCATCCGACCCTGCTGTGGGGTCACGACCCTGCCCATGTCGCCGAGCTGGAACAGGATCGCTGCAACAAGGCATTCTTGCCGGATGTCCCCTTCCCGGCCGATCTGCAACTGACGTCGGATCTGCAGGCGGCGGTGCAAGCCGCTCCCGTGCTGCTGCTGGTGGTGCCGAGCCATGTGTTCGGCCAGGTACTGGCCCGGGTCAAACCCTTCCTGCGCCCGGATACCCGGATTGCCTGGGCCACCAAGGGGCTGGAGCCGGACAGCGGCCGTCTGCTGCAAGAGGTGGCGCGGGAGGTGCTGGGGGATGCCATTCCACTGGCGGTCATCTCGGGCCCGACTTTCGCCCGCGAGCTGGCTGCCGGTCTGCCGACCGCCATCTCGGTGGCCTCCACCCACGACGACTTTGCCGACGATCTCTCCCACCTGCTGCACTGCGGCCGCTCGTTCCGGGTCTATACCAATCCGGACTTCATCGGTCTGCAGCTGGGCGGGGCGGTCAAGAACGTCATCGCCATCGGTGCCGGTCTCTCTGACGGACTCGGCTTTGGCGCCAACGCCAGAACTGCGCTCATCACTCGGGGCCTGGTGGAGATGCAGCGCCTCGGCGCCGCCCTCGGGGCCGACGCCAAGACCTTCATGGGGATGGCGGGGCTCGGGGATCTGGTGCTGACCTGTACCGACAACCAGTCGCGCAACCGCCGTTTCGGTCTGGCGCTGGGAGCGGGCAAGTCGGTTGACACCGCCATGGCCGAGATAGGCCAGGTGGTGGAAGGCTATCGCAACACCAAGGAAGTGCATCTGCTGGCGGCCCGCTGTGGCGTCGAGATGCCCATCTGCGAACAGATCTTCAAGGTGCTCTACGAGGGCAAGAACCCGAAAGAGGCGGCCATCGCCCTGCTGTCGCGAGACAAGAAGGACGAGTGATCCGCCCGCTGCAGAATGCAAAAGGCCCCGCCAGCTGGCGGGGCCTTTTCTTTGCCGCAAGGGGGCAAATCAGTAGTAGGAGTGGTCGCCACGCTGGTGCTCGGTGGCATCCTTGACGCCGTTGAGCTCGCCCGGGAATTTCTCCAGCAGCTGCTTCTCGATCCCCTCTTTCAGGGTGTAGTCGACCATGGAGCAACCGTTGCAACCGCCGCCAAACTGCAGGATGGCCAGTTTGTCGTCGGTCAGCTCGACCAGGGTGACCTTGCCGCCGTGACCGGCCAGCATGGGGTTCACCTCGGACATCAACACGTACTCGATGCGGTCGATCAGCGGGGCGTCGTCGGCCACCTTGCGCATCTTGGCGTTGGGGGCTTTCAGGGTGAGCTGAGAGCCCATCTGATCGGTGACGAAGTCGATGGTGGCATCCACCAGGAAGGGGGCGCTCAGGGGATCGACCAGGCAGTCGAAGCCGCTGAAGGGCAGGTGCTGATCTTCCGGATCGACCGCGTCGGGTGGGCAATAGGATACGCCGCACTCGGCATTCTGGGTTCCCGGATTGACCACAAACACCCGGATGTTGGTGCCATCAGGCTGCTTCTCCAGCAACTTGCGGAAGTGGGCCTGGGCGGTGTCGGAAATGCTGATCATCACTATCCTCATAAACCTGAGTGTACGACTAGGGTATTCATGATAACTCGCTTGGCGGGGCTTGGGTAGCGTGCCGATGGCGAGCCTGTGAGCCCGGGCGTATCGGAATCATGCCGCCAGCGGCCTCCCGGGCCGGATCCCTGCCCGGTTATTTCAGGTGTCGGAGGGTACGGCAGATGGCCCACACCTCTACCGTGGTGACGCCGTGCTCATGAAGCAACCGGGTGAGCTGACCTGCGGTGGCGCCCGTGGTGACCACATCATCGAGCAGTGCCACATGCCGGTAGTGGTGAGGTTCTATTTCGAAGGCGCCACGCAGATTGCGTCGCCGCTGGCCGGCACTGAGCCGGGTCTGTTGCGGGGTCGACCTTGTCCGGCGCAGTACGCGGGTGTCGCAAGGAATGCCGGTGAGTGCGCTCAGGGCCTGGCCGATTTCTTCTGCCTGATTGAAGCCGCGCCACCACTGGCGCCACCAGTGCAGGGGAACCGGAATGATGACCTGCGGCGGATTGGCGAGGTCCAGATGGTCTGCCAGCAGGCGGGCAAGCAGCGGCGCGAGCAGGATCTGACCGGAATACTTCAGCCGGGGGATGAGTTGGGCATAAGGTGCCTGATAATCGCCGATCACCTGCAAACGCTCCCAGGGAGCGGGTCTGCGCTGGCAGCGTCCGCACAGCAGTTCGCTCTCGCGATGTTGCTCCGGCAGCGGTGCTGCACACATCAGGCATCGTCTGTCGTGTTGGCGCTGGGCGTGGCGGCACCAGGAGCACAACAAAGGCGTCTCGTCACAGGGTTGGCGACAGAGCAGGCACAGACCGAGCCAGTCGGACTGGGTGCCAAGGATCGGACTTGCTTTGGCGAGCAGCCGCTTTAACATGCAGGCTCCAAGCAGATAAACAGGGATCTTGAGTCTAGATGAGCGTATCGGTTGAGCGGTTTGGCCAGGGCCCGGACCTGGTGTTGTTGCATGGCTGGGGCATGAACGGGGCCGTCTGGCACGGTATTGCCCAAGAACTGGCTGCCCACTATCGGCTGCATCTGGTGGACCTGCCCGGCTTTGGCAACAGCCCCCTGCAAGCAGGAACAGACTACACCCTGCCCTGGCTGGCAGAGCAGGTGGCGGCCATATTGCCTGAAAAATGCCATCTGCTCGGCTGGTCCCTCGGTGGTCTGGTGGCGAGTCAGTTGGCGCTGACCATGCCTGAACGCCTTCACTCTCTCATTACCGTAGCCAGTTCTCCCTGCTTCATGGCCCGCGACGAGTGGCCCGGGATTGCCCCCAAGGTGCTGGCGGGGTTCAACCAGATGCTGGCCGGCGACTTCATGCAGACCATAGAGCGCTTCCTCGCGATCCAGGCCATGGGCAGCGAGCACGCCAGAAACGACATTCGCCAGTTGCGTCACTGGCTGGCGGAGCGACCCGCTCCCCGGCTTGCGGCCTTGGAGGCTGGTCTGGGCCTGCTGGCCGAGGTCGATCTGCGGGATGAACTGATCGGCCTGGATCTGCCCTGGCTGCGTCTTTACGGCAGGCTGGATACCCTGGTGCCGAAGGCCGCCATTCCCTTGCTGGATGCGCGTTACCCTGCCAGCCACAGTCTGGTGCTGGAGAAGGCATCCCATGCCCCCTTCATCTCCCATCCAGAGCAGTTCATCACCCTCCTGCGGCAGTTCATTGACTGAGATTTGAGCGGCAGGCTTCAATAACTCGTCAGGTTGATGGATAATTAGCCAACCCTATAGAGGAGTGTGCCAATGCGTATCGAATCAGCCATGACGGCGGGCGTGAAGGGGTTCCAACGGGCCGAGCAGTTAGCGGGCCAGGCGTCCAGCCAGATCGCCCGTCTCAATACGCCAGCGGGTGATCAGGTGCAGTTGCCGGATGAACTGGTGAATCTCAAGGTGGCCGAGCTGCATGCCGGGGCATCCGCCAAGGTGATCCAGACGGCCAGCGACATGCTGGGCACCCTGATCGATATCCGGGTGTGACATGAACATCAACGTCAGTCTGCCGACCATCATTCCGAATCAACTGCAGCCGCAGACGGAATCGGCGCAGACTGACAACCGCCGTGCAGAACTGGTGCCCCCCAGCCGCCAGAGCGAAGCGTCCAACGCCGAGTCCGGTGTCGGTTCCCAGAAAGAGAGATCCCGGGCCGCCCAGGCCAATCCCGCCACCCCATCCTCGTCCACGAAAGAGAACGGCCAGACCGGCCCCGTGATGGTGGCGCACCGTTTTGTCGAGGCAACGGGGGAGGAGGGGGAGCGTCGACAACGTCAGGAGGGTGAACAGCAGGAGCAGCAAAAGCAGCAGCAGCGTCAGGTGGCTGCGCTGGTCGAACGGGATCTCGAAGTTCGCAAGCATGAGCAGGCTCACCAGGCAGCCGGCGGCGAGCATGCGGGGAGCCCTACCTACCAGTTTTCCCGTGGGCCGGATGGCAAGCGTTATGCCACCGGGGGGGAGGTGGTCATCGACATGGGGACCATTCCCGGGGATCCCGCCGCGACCATCGCCAAGATGCAGCAGGTGCGTGCCGCCGCACTGGCTCCCGATGAACCATCATCACAAGACATGAGTGTGGCCCGTGCCGCCTCTGGCAAGGAGGCACAGGCCCGCAAGGATCTGATGACCCTCAGGCAGGAAACCACAGGCCCGCTCGGTGCTTATATGGACAATCGAAACCAGGTGATTGCCAGGCACTATCAGCAAGCGGTGAGGCCAGCCTCCCCGCATAGCCTGAGTCAGGACGTTTGATCCCGCTCCGTGCAGGCATGAAAAAGCCCCTTTCGGGGCTTTTTTGCATTCTGGGGGCTTATTTCTTCAGTTTCGACAGGGCAGCCGCGAAGGCGTTGCCCATGGCACCCTCGGTCGGAGCGCTCTGACGGGGCGCCTGTTTCGGTCGGGCGTTGCCGGTGTGACGCGGCTCGGCCGGTTTGCGTGCAGGCTGGCCGGCTTTTTCATCCAGACGCATGGTCAGACTGATGCGTTTGCGCGGTACGTCGACTTCCAGCACCTTGACCCGGACGATGTCACCGGCCTTGACCACCTCGCGGGGATCCTTGACGAAGCGATCGGTGAGGGAAGAAATGTGCACCAGCCCGTCCTGATGGACGCCGATGTCGACGAAGGCGCCGAAGTTGGTGACGTTGGTGACCACACCCTCCAGCACCATCTCGGGCACCAGATCGCTGATTTTCTCCACCCCTTCCTTGAAGGTGGCGGTCTTGAACTCGGGACGCGGGTCGCGGCCAGGCTTGTCCAGTTCGCCGATGATGTCGGTGACGGTAGGCACCCCGAACTGCTCGTCGGTGTAGTCGGTGGGCTTGAGGGTGCGCAGCAGGCTGCTGTTGCCGAGCAGGCTGTCCACGGTCTGCTCCAGCTTGGCGAGGATCCGCTCCACCACCGGGTAGGATTCCGGGTGCACCGCCGAGCCGTCCAGCGGGTTGCTGCCGCCCCGAATGCGCAGGAAGCCGGCGCACTGCTCGAATGCCTTGGGCCCGAGTCGGCTTACTTTCAGCAGCTGCTGACGATGCTGGAAGGCGCCGTTCTCGTCGCGGTAGGCGACGATGTTCTGGGCCAGGGTCTGGGAGAGGCCGGAAACCCGGTTGAGCAGGGCGACCGAGGCGGTATTCACATCCACCCCCACCGCGTTCACGCAATCCTCGACCACCGCGTCGAGGCGGCGGGCCAGCTGGCTCTGGCCGACGTCGTGCTGGTACTGGCCCACACCTATGCTCTTGGGATCGATCTTGACCAGCTCTGCCAGGGGATCCTGGAGACGGCGGGCGATGGAGACAGCGCCACGAATGGAGACGTCGAGATCCGGGAATTCCTGGGAGGCGAGCTCGGAGGCGGAGTAGACCGATGCCCCCGCTTCACTGACCACGATTTTCTGCGCCTTGGTGGCCGGGTAGCGCTCGAACAGATCGCTCACCAGGCGGTCGGTTTCCCGGGATGCGGTGCCGTTGCCGATGCTGATGAGCTCGACCTTGTGCTTCTGGCACAGCTCGTTCAGGGTCTTGAGGCTCTGATCCACATGACGCTTTGGTTCGAACGGATAGATGGTCGCGGTATCGACCAGCTTGCCGGTGGCATCCACCACCGCCACCTTGACCCCGGTGCGGATGCCGGGATCCAGCCCCATGGTGCAGCGCATGCCAGCCGGTGCCGCCATCAGCAGATCCTTGAGGTTCATGGCGAACACCTTGATCGCTTCCTCCTCTGCTGACTCGCGGATGCGGCCGATCAGCTCGGTTTCCATCTGCAAGGAGAGCTTGATCTTCCAGGTCCAGCTCACCACCCCCTGCAGCCACTTGTCGGCCGGGCGGTGTTGCAGATTGAGTCTGAGGTGATGGGCGATGATCCCTTCGCAGGGGCTGGTACCCTCATCCTCGCCGGTGACCAGCGCCAGGTTGAGGATCCCCTCGTTGCGACCGCGCAACATGGCCAGCACCCGGTGGGAGGGGGCCTTGTGCAGGGGTTCGTCGTGTTCGAAGTAGTCCTTGAACTTGGCCCCTTCCTGCTCCTTGCCGGCCACCACGCGGGCACGCAGGGTGGCGTTCTGCCACAGGTAGTCCCGCAGCTTCTCGAGGAGATCCGCCTGCTCGGCGAAACGCTCCATCAGGATGTAACGGGCACCGTCGAGGGCGGCCTTGCCGTCGGTGATCCCCTGCTCGGCATTGAGGAAGCGAACCGCCTCCTGTTCGGGATCCTTCATGGGGTCACCCAGCAGCAAATCCGCCAGTGGCTCCAGCCCCGCCTCGATGGCCATCTGTCCCTTGGTGCGGCGCTTGGGCTTGTAGGGGAGGTAGAGGTCTTCCAGACGGGTCTTGCTGTCGGCCTCGTTCAGCTCGCGGGCCAGCTCGGGGGTCAGTTTGCCCTGCTCTTCGATGGAGCGCAGGATCACCTGGCGGCGATCCGCCAGTTCACGCAGGTAGCCGAGGCGGCTCTCCAGGGTACGCAGCTGGCTGTCGTCCAGACCGCCGGTCACCTCTTTGCGGTAACGGGCGATGAAGGGAACGGTCGCGCCTTCGTCCAGCAGGCGAACGGCTGCCTGCACCTGTTCCGGGCGGGCATTCAGCTCACCGGCGATCTGATGTTCTATTACGTGGCTTTGCATGGAGGGTCTCTTGGTCGGGTCCTGTCTAACTGGCCAGCGTGGGGCTATGTCGCCGAACAGGGGGTCTGTCCTGGCGATACTTTAGATACCTGCCAGGCCACTGCCGCGCGGGCCGGTTGGCGCCGCAAGGCGCCGGGTGTGAGCACTATATGGGGTCGGGCAGCGGGATGCCACCCTGGCCGACAAGGCTGGGAGGGGGTCTTCAGCTCGCCGGGTTGGCTCTCCTGCCCGCCCTGGGCGGTGACCGCCGGTATGACGGTGGCTGGCTCATTGGGAATAGCTGATCTCATTGACGTACCAGCAGGCGTCACCCACTGGCGTTCGCACCATGGCTTCATCGCCCACCTCTTTCTTGAGCAGGGCACGGGCCATGGGGGAGTCGATGGAGATGTAATCCTTGCGGCCGAAGATCTCGTCATAGCCGACAATGCGAAAGCGCTTGGTCTCACCCTCGTCGTTTTCCACCTCTACCCAGGCGCCGAAGAAGACCTTGCCCTCCTGGGAGGGGGAGTAGTCGACTATGGTCAGCTCTTCCAGGCACTTGCGCAGGTAGCGAACCCGGCGGTCGATCTCCCGCAGGCGTTTCTTGTTGTACTGGTAATCGGCATTCTCGCTGCGATCACCCAGGCTCGCCGCCCAGGCCACTTTTTTGGTGACATCGGGCCTCTCCTCCCGCCAGAGCATGTCGTGCTCCTGCCGGAGCCTGGTGTAGCCTTCACGGGTAATGAGTTTGGTTTTCATGGAGTTATCACTCCCTCGCCAATTGCATCCGGTTGCTCGGGATCTTAGTCATTGTCGCCGCGCTGTCGAGCAAAAAGCAGAGCTGGCCATCCATCCTTCCCGGCTCCGGGGCCGAATGAGGGCAATAACCGGTAACATATTTATGCTTTGTGGTTGCAGGGGGCGGCTCTAGTATGAGGGGAGACAGAAAAGAGAGGTGGCAATGAGTCAGCAATACAAGGTCCTGGTGGTGGACGACGATCTGAAACTGCGTTCCTTGCTGGAGCGCTACCTCACCGAGCAGGGGTTTGTAGTGCGAGGTGTCGCCAACGGGGAGCAGGCCGATCGCCTGCTGACGCGTGAAAACTTCAGCCTGATGGTGCTTGATCTGATGCTGCCGGGGGAAGACGGCCTCTCCATCTGCCGCCGCCTGCGCGAGGCCGGCAACCAGATCCCTGTCTTGATGCTCACCGCCAAGGGGGACGAAGTGGATCGCATCGTCGGTCTGGAGATGGGTGCCGACGATTATCTGCCCAAGCCGTTCAACCCCCGTGAGCTGCTGGCCCGGATCCGCGCCGTGCTGCGCCGCCATACCGTGGAGCTGCCCGGCGCCCCTTCCGCGGCGGAGAAGATGGTGAGTTTTGGGGCCTACCAGCTCAATCTGGCGACCCGTGAACTGAGCCGTGATGGCGAACCGGTTGCCCTGACCAGCGGGGAGTTCGCCGTGCTCAAGGTGCTGGTGAGTCATCCTCGCGAACCGCTCTCCCGTGACAAGCTGATGAACCTGGCCCGTGGTCGCGAGTACACGGCCACCGAGCGCAGCATTGATGTGCAGGTCTCCCGCCTGCGCCGCCTGCTGGAACAGGACCCGGCCCAGCCTCGCTATCTGCAGACCGTCTGGGGTCTGGGGTATGTGTTCGTACCGGACGGTGAGAACGCATGAAGAAAGTGGGCAGCATGTTCTCCCGCATGCTCTGGTTTCTGGCTGCCGTGCTGGTGGTCTATCAAGTCGTCTCCTACGTTACCTTCTACAACTACCTGCTGGCGCCGACCGTCAAGCAGATCAGCCACCTGCTGGCAAACCAGGTCAAGCTCATCTTTCCGGTGGACAACAACCAGCTGGCGCTCAGTGAAGATGCCGAGGCGCTGGTCTATGTGACCACTGGCAGCGACATCTATACCCAGAGCGAGGCGGAGCAGCACGGGCTGAATGATTCCAAGCCCTACCCCTATCTGGAGCAGAGCATCAGCCGCGAATTGAAAGGGGATACCAGGGTCAGAGTTGAAATCCAGGATCACTACATCATCTGGATCCAGCCTCCCCAGGCCAGCCAGATGTGGGTGCGCATTCCCCTGACTGAAATTGAAGATGACGACATTGAACCGCTCATCCTCTATATGAGCGTCTTGCTGGTGGTGACCCTGTTTGCAGCCTGGCGTTTTGCCCGTCAGCTGGTGCGACCGCTGGAGGATCTGGAAGCGGGGGCCGTGGCGGTGGCGCGCGGCAACTTTCCCGATGCCCTGGGGGAGCAGGGCTCGCGGGAGGTGCGCCGCCTGACCCGCACCTTCAACCACATGTCGAGCTCCATCAAAGGGCTGATCGAGGAGCGCAACCTGATGATGGCCGGGGTATCCCACGATTTGCGCACCCCTCTCACCCGCATTCGTCTCGCGACCGAGATGATGTCCTCGGGGGATGAGTACCTCAAGGAGAGCATCAATGCGGACATCGATGAGTCGAACGGTATCATTGATCAGTTCATCGACTACATTCGCCCGAACGAGGGGCTCGATGCCCGGCCCGTCGACCTGACCCAGCTCATTCACGATGCGTTGCTGATGCAGACCGATCAGGGACTGGAAGTGGAGCTGCTCCTGCCGGAGGAGGCGGTGCGTGTGGCCTGCCATCCCATCAGCATTCGCCGTATCCTCAACAATCTGTCGGGCAACTCCCTGCGCTATGGCGCGACCCGGTTGCAGGCCGAGCTCAGGGATGATGGCCACTGGGTGCGGCTGCGACTCTCCGACAATGGCCCGGGGATCGCAGAAGAGGACTACTCCCGGGTGCTCAAGCCCTTCACCCAGGGCAATGTGGCGCGCACCGGTGGCGGGAGTGGGCTGGGGCTGGCCATCGTTGCCAAGATAGTCTCCCAGCATCACGGCACCATCAGGCTGGGGCGCTCCGAACTGGGGGGCTTGCAGGTGGAGATCCGGCTACCCAAGAACCAGCCGCTGGAGTGGATGGATTGAAAGCAGGGCGTATCGAGGGATACGCCCTTTGTCTGTCAGGGGTGGGGGTCGCTCACCTTGCGGTAGCGCTTGCCATATTTGAGTTGCTGGATAAGCAGGGCGGCGACGATGAGAACCAGCCCGATGGGGGTTGCCGGGTGAATGGTTTCGCCGATCAACAGGTTGAGCAGCACCAGAGAGGCAAACGGCGAGATGAAGATAAGGTTGCTGATGGGGGCCGTGTTGGTGGCGTGGCGCAGGGCCATCAGCCAGAGCACGAAACCGAAACCCATCTCGAACAGCCCCACATAGATGGCGCCAGCCCATCCCTGCCAGGCAGTCATGGCAAAGTCCGAGAGCAACCAGGTCGCCACGATGATGAAGGGCAGGCTGATGAGGAAGCCGAGCAGCAGGCTGACGACGGGATCCCCCTGATTGCGGGTGTTGAGGATCCAGTAACCGGCCCAGATCAGGGTCGACACCAGCGCCAGCGTGACGCCGAGCGGACTGTCGAACTGCAGACCGAACACGTTCCCCCTGGTGGCGATCACCAGGGCGCCGAAATAGCCGAGCACGATGGCGACGCCATCGCGGCGGCGCAGCTTTTGACCGAGGAAGGGAACGGCCAGCAGGCTGAGGGTGATGGCCCAGGTGTAGTTGAGAGTCTGCGCCTGCTGGGCGGGCAGCAGATCATATGCCTTGAACAGCAGCAGGTAATAGAGAAAGGGGTTCAGGACCCCGAGAGCGAGGTAGTAGAGGGGGCGACTCTTGATGTAGTCGAGCAGTAGCGGCAGTTTGCCCTGACAGGCCACGATGCACCCCAGGGTCAGGGTCGAGGTGCAGGCCGCGACCAGCAGCAGCTGTACCGGTTCAAAGTAGGCGAGGGAGATCTTGAAGGCGCTGGCCACCGTGGACCAGAGGGCGACGGCACAGAGCCCGTACTGGTAGGCTTTCTTCTGATTCTTGAGCATGGGATGGGTTCCGCAGACAGGGGCGAGGGCGCAGTCTATCAGCCTGTTTGCAACATTGTCGTTACCCCTGCCAGGCAAGGGCTTGCCCAGCCGTTGGCGAGATCCATCTGTCACATAAAATTGCGCACAATCTGTCCGCCTTCACTTGCGTGAGTGGAAAAAATCCGTATAATCCTCTCCGCTTGCCCGTGAGGCAGCCAGACGATATGTCTGCTTGCTGAGCTTCCCGTTTACGAGTTGCCAGCCATACAGTCCTCCCGATATGGGAGGAAACGTGAAAAATCACACCTCTGGCGGGAGTAATCCCGGTCGGGCGGTGTTGATTTATGTTCTTTTATCTATTGGAGCTCTGTCAATGCAGAACCAAAGAATCCGTATCCGCCTGAAGGCTTTTGATCATCGCCTGATCGATCAATCCACTGCGGAAATCGTTGAAACTGCTAAGCGCACTGGCGCGCAGGTTCGCGGTCCTATCCCGCTGCCGACTCGCAAAGAGCGTTTCACCGTTCTGATCTCCCCGCACGTCAACAAAGACGCGCGTGATCAGTACGAGATCCGCACTCACAAGCGTCTGGTAGACATCGTTGAACCGACTGACAAGACCGTTGACGCTCTGATGCGTCTGGATCTGGCAGCTGGTGTAGACGTCCAGATCAGCCTGGGTTAATTACGGAAAGAGGTTGATAACAATGACAATCGGTCTTGTAGGTCGCAAAGTGGGTATGACTCGCATCTTCACTGAAGATGGCGTTTCTATCCCGGTGACTGTTATCGAAGTTGAAGCTAACCGTGTAACTCAGGTCAAATCTGTAGAAACCGACGGCTACAACGCTATTCAGGTTACCACTGGCGCCAAGAAAGCCAGCCGCGTAACCAAGCCGGAAGCTGGCCACTTCGCCAAAGCTGGTGTAGAAGCCGGTCGCGGTCTGTGGGAATTCCGCCTGAACAACGGTGAAACTTTCACTGTTGGTAGCGAGCTGAAAGTAGATCTTCTCGCTGACGTTAAGCTGGTAGACGTTACCGGCACATCCAAGGGTAAAGGTTTTGCCGGTACTGTTAAGCGCTGGAACTTCCGTACCCAGGATATGACCCACGGTAACTCCCTGTCCCACCGTGTACCTGGCTCCATCGGTCAAAACCAGACCCCGGGCCGTGTATTCAAGGGCAAGAAGATGGCTGGTCACATGGGTGCTGAGCGTGTAACGACTCAGAACCTGGAACTGGTTCGTGTTGACGCTGAACGCAACCTGCTGCTCATCAAAGGCGCAGTACCGGGTGCAACCAACGGCAACGTGATCGTCAAACCTGCCGTCAAAGCGTAACGTCTGAGGAGATAGTAATGGAATTGGTAATGAAAGACGCCAAGAGCGCTCTTGAAGTTTCCGAGACTACCTTCGGGCGCGAATTCAACGAAGCTCTGGTTCACCAGGTTGTCGTTGCATATGCCGCTGGTGCCCGTCAGGGTACTCGTGCGCAGCTGACTCGCTCTGAAGTGTCTGGTGGCGGCAAAAAGCCGTGGCGTCAGAAGGGTACTGGTCGTGCCCGTGCTGGCTCCATCCGTTCGCCCATCTGGCGTTCCGGTGGTGTGACCTTTGCTGCTAAGCCGCAAGATCACAGCCAGAAAGTAAACAAGAAGATGTACCGCGGCGCTATCCGTAGCATCCTGTCCGAGCTGGTACGTCAAGAGCGCCTGATCGTTGTTGAGAAGTTCGGCATCGAAGCGCCGAAGACCAAAGAACTGATCGCCAAGCTGAAAGAAATGGAACTGACTGACGTTCTAATCGTGACTGCTGAAGTCGATGAGAACCTGTTCCTGGCTGCTCGTAACCTGTACAAAGTTGACGTGCGTGACGTTGCCGGTATCGACCCGGTCAGCCTGATCGCTTTCGACAAGGTTCTGATGACTGCTGACGCAGTTAAGCAAATCGAGGAGATGCTGGCATGATCCGTGAAGAGCGTCTGCTGAAAGTTCTGAAGGCTCCGCACATCTCTGAAAAGAGCACCATGGTCGCAGAAAAGCAGAACACTATCGTGTTCAAAGTTGCTGTTGATGCCACCAAGGCGGAAGTCAAAGCTGCAGTTGCGAAACTGTTCGAGGTCGAAGTTGAGACCGTCCGTACCCTGAACATGAAGGGTAAGACCAAGCGCGCAGGTGCACGCGTAGGCCGTCGTTCCGATTGGAAAAAGGCTTATGTGACCCTGAAAGCTGGTCAGGACATCGACTTCATGGGCGCAGCCGAGTAAGAGGAGTTCTGAAAAATGGCAATCGTTAAGTGCAAGCCTACTTCTCCGGGCCGCCGCCACGTCGTCAAGATCGTCAACCAAGAGCTGTACAAGGGCAAGCCCTTCGCCGCTCTGCTGGACAGCAAAAGCAAGTCCGGTGGCCGTAACAACAACGGTCGTATCACCACTCGTCACATCGGTGGTGGTCACAAGCAACACTACCGTCTGATCGACTTCAAGCGCGACAAAGACGGCATTCCGGCCAAAGTTGAGCGTCTGGAATACGATCCTAACCGTACCGCAAACATCGCCCTGGTGCTGTATGCAGACGGTGAGCGTCGTTACATCCTGGCTCCGAAAGGCCTGAAAGCTGGTGATGCAATCGCCTCTGGTGCTGATGCTGCCATCAAGGTAGGTAACACCCTGCCGATGCGCAACATCCCGGTCGGTTCTACCGTTCACGCCGTTGAGATGAAGCCTGGTAAAGGTGCCCAGCTGGCTCGTTCCGCTGGTACTTTCATCCAGATCCTGGCTCGTGAAGGTAACTATGTAACTCTGCGTCTGCGTTCCGGCGAAGTACGTAAAGTTCTGGCCGAGTGCCGCGCTACCATCGGTGAAGTGGGTAACTCCGAGCACATGCTGCGTCAACTGGGTAAAGCCGGTGCTAACCGCTGGCGTGGTATTCGTCCGACCGTTCGCGGTATGGCGATGAACCCGGTTGATCACCCGCACGGTGGTGGTGAGGGTCGTAACAAGGGCATGCAGCCTGTGTCCCCATGGGGCCAGAAGGCTAAGGGCTTCAAGACCCGTAAGAACAAGCGTACCGACAAGTACATCGTACGTCGTCGTAACAAGTAATTGTTAACATAGAGGAATCACCATGCCACGTTCTCTCAAGAAGGGTCCATTTATCGACCTGCACTTGCTGAAGAAGGTAGAGAAAGCGGTGGAAAGCGGGGATAAAAAGCCGGTTAAGACCTGGTCCCGTCGTTCAATGATCATCCCGAACATGATCGGTTTGACCATCGCTGTCCATAATGGTCGTCAGCACGTTCCGGTTTTCGTTACCGAAGAAATGATCGGTCACAAACTGGGTGAATTCGCACCGACTCGTACTTATCGCGGCCATGCTGCTGATAAGAAGGCTAAGAAGCGCTAAGGGATAAATGATGGAAGCTATCGCTAAACACCGTTATGCCCGTACTTCTGCCCAGAAAGCTCGTCTGGTAGCCGATCAAGTACGTGGTCTGTCCGTAGACAAGGCTCTAAACATCCTGACCTTCAGCCCGAAAAAGGCTGCTGTTCTGGTGAAGAAAGTGCTGGAATCTGCCATTGCCAACGCTGAGCACAACGAAGGTGCCGATATCGACACCCTGCGTGTTGCCACCATCATGGTAGACGAAGGTCCCTCCATGAAGCGCATCCGCCCGCGTGCCAAAGGTCGCGCGGATCGTATCCTCAAGCGTACCGCTCACATCACTGTAGTGGTATCCGACGCTAAGGCTGGGAGATAAGCAATGGGTCAGAAAGTACATCCTAATGGCATTCGCCTGGGTATTACCAAGCCTTGGAATTCTACCTGGTTCGCGAACACCAAAGACTTCGCTGACAACCTGTACAGCGATTTCCAAGTACGCCAGTTCCTGACCAAGGAGCTGAAAAACGCTTCCTTGTCCAAGATCACTATCGAGCGTCCGGCCAAGAGCATCCGTGTGACCATTCACACCGCTCGTCCGGGGGTCGTGATCGGCAAGAAAGGCGAAGACGTTGAAAAACTGCGCAAAGCTGTAGCCGCAATCGCTGGCGTGCCTGCTCAGATCAACATTTCCGAAGTCCGCAAGCCGGAGCTGGATGGCAAACTGGTTGCCGACAGCATCACTTCCCAGCTGGAGCGTCGCGTAATGTTCCGTCGTGCTATGAAGCGCGCCGTACAGAACGCCATGCGCCTGGGTGCCAAGGGCATCAAAGTGGAAGTTTCCGGCCGTCTGGGCGGCGCTGAAATCGCGCGTACCGAATGGTACCGTGAAGGTCGTGTGCCCCTGCACACCCTGCGCGCCGACATCGACTACGCAACTTCTGAAGCCCACACCACTTACGGTGTGATCGGCGTTAAAGTTTGGATCTTCAAGGGCGAAGTTCTGGGCGGTCTGGCTGCAGTCAATGCTGCCGCTGCTCAAGAGCAAGCTCCTGCGAAGCCCAAGCGTGACAACAAGCGCCGCGCTGCCAAGTAAGGAGATTCGGTAAATGTTGCAACCTAAGCGTACTAAATTCCGCAAGACCCACAAGGGTCGTAACCGCGGTCTGGCCAATGCCGGTAACGAAGTATCCTTCGGTACCTTTGGCCTGAAGGCGACATCTCGTGGTCAACTGACTGCTCGTCAAATCGAAGCAGCCCGTCGTGCCATGACCCGTCACGTTAAGCGTCAAGGCAAGATCTGGATCCGTGTGTTCCCGGACAAGCCCATCACCGAAAAGCCCCTCGAAGTTCGTATGGGTAAAGGTAAGGGTAACGTGGAATACTGGGTTTGCCCGATCCAGCCTGGCAAGGTTCTGTACGAGATGGATGGTGTACCTGAGGCTCTGGCGCGTGAAGCGTTTGCCCTGGCCGCAGCTAAGCTGTCTGTTCAGACCACTTTCGTAATTAAGACGGTGATGTGATGAAAGCCCAAGATCTGCGTCAAAAGAGCGTCGAAGAACTGAACCAGGAGCTGCTGGGTCTGCTGCGTGAGCAATTCAACATGCGCATGCAAGCTTCCACCGGCCAGCTGGCTCAGACTCACACTCTGAAACAAGTGCGTCGTGACGTCGCACGTATCAAGACTGTACTGACTGAGAAGGCAGGTGCGTAATGACTGACAAGATCCGTACTCTGCAAGGTCGTGTAATCAGCGACAAGATGGACAAGTCCATCACCGTCGCTATCGAGCGCAAGGTAAAGCACCCGATCTACGGTAAGATCATCAAGCGTACTACCAAGCTGCACGTGCATGACGAGAACAACGAGTGCAAGGCTGGCGATCTCGTGGAAATCCGCGAGTGCCGCCCGCTGTCCAAGACCAAGTCCTGGACCCTGGTTGCTGTCGTAGAAAAGGCCTAATTCGGTACTTTTTAGCCCAAACGGCCCCCCATCGGGGCCGTTTGTTTTTTAGGCTACCTTTTCAAAAATAGCTGTGTTATAGTTTCGCGCCTTTTGAAGGCAGCCAGATCCCATCAGGGATAAGAAGTAAACAAAGCGGAGCACTAAGATGATCCAGATGCAAAGTATGCTGGGTGTTGCCGACAACTCCGGCGCTCGCAGTGTAATGTGTATTAAGGTTCTGGGTGGTTCGCACCGCCGTTATGCCGGCATCGGCGACATCATCAAGGTTTCCATCAAGGAAGCCATTCCTCGCGGTAAAGTGAAGAAAGGTGATGTGTATAACGCGGTGGTCGTACGCACCCGTAAAGGCGTTCGTCGTCCGGACGGCTCTGTCATCCGTTTCGACAACAATGCGGCTGTGTTGCTTAACAACAACCAACAGCCAATCGGTACTCGTATTTTTGGCCCGGTGACCCGTGAACTCCGTAACGAGAAGTTCATGAAGATTGTGTCCCTGGCACCCGAAGTACTGTAAGGAGTCGAACGATGGCAGCTAAAATCCGTCGCGAAGACGAAGTAATTGTTCTTACCGGCAAAGACAAGGGCAAGCGTGGCAAAGTCACTCAAGTCCTGATTGCAAAAGGTAAGGTAATCGTGGAAGGCATCAACCAGGTGAAGAAACACCAAAAGCCGGTACCCGCACTGGGTCAGGCTGGCGGCATCGTCACCAAAGAAGCCCCCATCGATGTATCTAACGTCGCGCTGTTCAACTCTGCCACTGGCAAGGCTGACCGCGTTGGTTTCCGGATTGAAGACGGCAAGAAAGTCCGTTTCTTCAAATCCACCGGCGAACTTGTGAAGTAATTGGAGTTTAACGATGGCGAAACTGCATGATTACTACAAATCCGATGTAGTAAATGAACTGTCCAAGCAGTTCGGTTACAAGACTATCATGCAAGTCCCTCGGATCGAGAAAATCACCCTGAACATGGGTGTTGGTGAAGCGATCTCTGACAAGAAGTTGCTGGAAAATGCTGCTGCCGATATGGCTGCCATTTCCGGTCAGAAGCCGCTGATCACCAAAGCACGCAAATCTGTTGCGGGCTTCAAGATTCGTGAAGGCTACCCGATAGGTTGTAAAGTAACCCTGCGTGGCGAGCGTATGTGGGAGTTCCTGGAACGGCTGATTTGCATCTCCGTACCGCGTATCCGTGACTTCCGTGGTCTGAACGCCAAGGCGTTCGATGGCCGTGGTAACTACTCCATGGGCGTGCGTGAGCAAATCATCTTCCCGGAAATCGACTATGACAAGGTCGATCGCGTCCGTGGTCTGGATATCACCATCACCACTTCCGCGAATACCGACGAAGAAGGCCGTGCTCTGCTGGCTGCCTTTAACTTCCCATTCCGCAAGTAAGGTTAGGGTTATGGCTAAAACATCCATGAAAGCACGTGAAGCAAAGCGTGCGAAGCTGGCAGCCAAGTTCGCGACCAAGCGTACCGAGCTGAAAGCTATCATCGTTGATATGAACGCTTCTGAAGAAGCGCGTTGGGATGCTGTCTTGCAACTGCAACAGCTGCCCCGTGATTCCAGTCCGTCCCGCCAGCGTAACCGTTGCAACATCACTGGTCGTCCGCACGGTTTCCTGCGGAAGTTTGGCCTCTCTCGCATCAAGGTGCGTGAGCATGCCATGAAGGGCGAAATTCCGGGCCTCAAAAAGGCCTCTTGGTAAGAATCTCGGGAGTTAGACTATGAGCATGCAAGATCCGATCGCGGATATGCTGACCCGCATCCGTAACGGTCAGGCGGCGAGCAAAGTTGCGGTTTCCATGCCTTCTTCCAAGCTGAAAGTGGCTATCGCCAAAGTGCTGAAAGAAGAAGGTTACATCGCTGGCTACAACGTAGCTGGTGACGTGAAACCGGAACTGGAAATCGAACTGAAGTATTTCCAGGGCAAGCCGGTTGTAGAACTGATCCAACGCGTGAGCCGTCCCGGCCTGCGTATTTACAAGCGCACTACTGATCTGCCGAAAGTCATGGGCGGTCTCGGTGTTGCTATCGTGTCCACGTCTAAAGGTGTGATGACCGACCGTGCTGCCCGCAAGGCAAGCATGGGTGGTGAGATCATCTGCTACGTCGCTTAATAGGAGGTCGGAAATGTCTCGCGTTGCTAAGGCACCCGTCACTATTCCTGCTGGCGTAGAGGTGACTCTGAACGGCCAAGAACTGTCCATCAAAGGTGGCAAGGGTTCCCTGGTTCGTTCCATCCACGCCGGTGTAGAAGTGACCAAAGAAGACAATGTACTGAAGTTCGCCCCGCGCGATGGCATCGCTGGTGCTGACGCTCAGGCCGGTACTGCCCGTGCATTGGTCAACAACATGGTAGTCGGTGTTACCCAAGGCTTCGAGCGCAAGCTGCAGCTGGTTGGTGTAGGTTACAAAGCCTCCATCAAGGGCAATGCTGTTGCGCTGGCACTGGGCTTCTCTCACCCGGTAGAGCATGCGCTGCCGGCTGGTGTCACCGCTGAATGTCCGTCCGCCACCGAGATCGTTCTGCGTGGTGTGGACAAGCAGCTGGTTGGCCAAGTCGCCGCCGATATCCGTGCTTACCGCGCTCCGGAGCCCTACAAGGGCAAGGGTGTACGCTATGCCAACGAGCAAGTGCGTACTAAAGAAGCTAAGAAGAAGTAAGGTAACACTATGGACAAGAAAGCAGCTCGTCTCCGTCGTGCTACTCGTGCTCGGAAAAAGATGCAGGAACTGGGAGCTACCCGTCTGGTTGTTCACCGTACCCCGCGTCATATCTATGCGCAGGTTATTGCAGCCAACGGTTCCGAAGTTCTGGCCTCTGCTTCCACAGTAGAGAAAGCCATCAGTGAAGCTCTGAAATACACCGGTAACGCAGATGCTGCTACCGCTGTAGGTAAGGCTATCGCTGAGCGTGCTATTGCCAAAGGCGTTCAGAACGTATCTTTCGATCGTTCCGGTTTCAAGTATCACGGTCGTGTAGCCGCTCTGGCTGCCGCTGCTCGTGACGCTGGTCTTCAGTTCTAAGCTAGGAGTCGAAGATGGCTAAAGTCGAATCTCAAGCCGGCGAACTGCAAGAAAAGCTCATTGCAGTAAACCGTGTTTCGAAAACTGTTAAAGGTGGTCGTATCATGTCCTTCACCGCGTTGACCGTGGTGGGTGATGGTAACGGCCGTGTAGGTTACGGTTACGGTAAGGCCCGTGAAGTTCCGGCCGCCATTCAAAAGGCGATGGAACAGGCTAAGCGTAACCTGAACAAGGTTGAGCTGAACAACGGCACCCTGCACCACCCGGTGCGTGGCGTTCACTCTGGTTCCACCGTGTTCATGAAGCCGGCCTCCCAAGGTACTGGTATCATTGCAGGCGGCGCCATGCGTGCCGTACTGGAAGTTGCTGGTATCCACAACGTGCTGGCCAAGACCTACGGTTCCACCAACCCAATCAACGTTGTTCGCGCAACTGTCGACGCTCTGGTTCACGGTCAATCACCGGAACAGATCGCGGCCAAGCGTGGTCTGCGCGTTGAAGAAATTCTGGGGTAATGCGACATGGCTAACACTGTAAAAGTAACTCAAACTCGCAGCTCTATCGGCCGTCTGCCAAAGCACAAGGCGACTCTGCGTGGTCTGGGTCTGCGTCGCATTGGTCACACCGTTGAGCTGGAAGATACTCCCTGCGTACGCGGCATGATCAACCAGGTTTATTACATGGTTAAGGTGGAGGGCTAAGCATGCGTCTGAATACTCTGTCTCCGGCCGCTGGCTCCAAGCGCGTCAAGCACCGTCCGGGCCGTGGTATCGGTTCTGGTCTGGGCAAGACCGGTGGTCGTGGTGTTAAAGGTCAGACCTCTCGTTCCGGTGGCGGCAAGGTCCGCAACGGTTTCGAAGGCGGCCAGATGCCTTTGAAAATCCGTCTGCCGAAGTTCGGTTTCTTCTCTCGCAAATCTTTGGTTTCTGCCGAAGTGCGCCTGAACGAAATCGCCCTGGTAGAAGGTGATGTGGTCGACGTGAGCACTCTGAAGCAAGCCGGTGTTATTACCAAAAACATCGTGTTCGCTAAAGTTGTTCTGTCTGGCAACATTGACCGTGCTGTGACCGTTCGTGGTCTGTCCGTCACCAAGGGTGCACGTGCAGCCATCGAGGCCGCTGGCGGTAAAATCGAGGAATAATCAGTACAATGGCTAAGAAACCAGGATTGGATGTTAAAGCACAAGGTGGTCTGAGCGAACTGAAGAGCCGTCTGCTCTTCGTTCTCGGGGCAATTATCGTGTTCCGTGCAGGCTCTTATGTGCCGATCCCTGGTATTGACGCCGCCGTACTGGCCGAGTTGTTCCAACAACAGAAGGGCACCATCATTGAGATGTTCAACATGTTCAGTGGTGGTGCACTCTCGCGTGCTTCTATTCTTGCACTGGGGATCATGCCGTACATTTCGGCGTCGATTATTATCCAGCTGCTGACTGTGGTTCACCCTGCTCTTGCTGAACTCAAGAAAGAAGGTGAATCCGGCCGTCGCAAGATTAGCCAATATACCCGTTGGGGCACGCTGGTTTTGGGAACGTTCCAGGCCATTGGTATTGCAACAGGTCTGCCGAATATGATGCAAGGACTCGTGACTCATCCGGGTTTGGGCTTCTATTTCACAGCCGTTGTGAGTCTGGTCACCGGTACCATGTTCTTGATGTGGTTGGGTGAACAGATTACCGAGCGTGGGATTGGTAATGGTATCTCGTTGATTATCTTCACAGGTATCGTCGCCGGTCTGCCTCATGCCATTGGCGCTACGGCCGAACAGGCACGTCAAGGGGAATTGCACATCCTGCTGTTGTTGTTGCTGGGCTTGATTGTTTTCGCTGTGACTTACTTTGTGGTGTTCGTGGAGCGTGGTCAGCGTCGTATCGTCGTTAACTATGCCAAGCGTCAACAAGGCCGCCAGGTATTCGCTGCGCAAAGCACACACCTGCCGTTGAAAGTGAATATGGCCGGTGTGATTCCTGCGATTTTCGCATCCAGCATCATCCTCTTCCCGGGTACCATTACCTCCTGGTTTGGTCAGGGCGAGGGCAAGATCGCTGACATTCTGCAACAGGTCTCTATGGTCCTGCAGCCGGGTCAGCCCTTGTACGAGATGCTCTATGCAGCAGCCATTATCTTCTTCTGCTTCTTCTATACCGCGCTGGTGTTCAACCCCCGCGAGACAGCAGATAACCTGAAGAAGAGTGGAGCCTTTATCCCGGGGATCCGCCCGGGCGAGCAGACAGCACGTTACATCGATAAGGTTATGACTCGCCTGACATTGGCAGGTGCGCTCTATATTACCTTTATCTGTCTGGTACCCCAGTTCCTGATGACTGCCTGGAACGTACAGTTCTACTTCGGTGGCACCTCGCTGCTGATTATCGTGGTAGTTATCATGGACTTCATGGCTCAGGTTCAGACCCATATGATGTCTCATCAATATGGCGACGTCCTGAGGAAGGCCAACCTGAAGGGCTACGGCCGCTAAAGGTCGGCGTAGTTACGGAGTTAAGCAATGAAAGTTCGTGCTTCCGTTAAGGCAATCTGCCGTAACTGCAAAATCATCAAGCGTCACGGTGTGGTGCGTGTGATTTGCAGCGAGCCAAAGCATAAACAGCGCCAAGGCTAATTTTTTACGGTTAGTACTTGCAACAAATAGTTGTGCTGGCTAATATAGCCAGCCAACTTTTGTTGTGTATTGGTTGACCGCCACGTATCCGCTCACGGGCTTTGTGGTGGTCGTTATCTACTATATGTAGGAGTGAATAGTGGCCCGTATCGCTGGCATTAACATTCCTGACCATAAACATGCAGTCATTGCGTTGACTGCTATTTATGGCGTCGGTCGTACCCGCTCCAAGGCCATCTGTGCCGCAGCCGGTATCGCTGAGAATGTGAAAATTAAAGACCTGGACGAAGCTCAGATCGAGAGTCTGCGTGAACAAGTAGGTAAATTCACCGTCGAAGGTGACCTGCGTCGTCAGATTTCCATGAACATCAAGCGATTGATGGATCTGGGTTGCTACCGTGGTTTGCGTCACCGTCGTAGCCTGCCTGTTCGTGGTCAACGTACCAAGACCAACGCTCGTACCCGTAAGGGTCCGCGCAAGGCTATCAAGAAGTAACGGGAAGGTAGAAAATGGCTAAAACTCCGACTCGTGCTCGCAAGCGCGTTAAAAAGCAAGTGAGCGACGGTATTGCGCACGTTCATGCATCTTTCAACAACACAATCGTGACCATTACTGACCGTCAGGGCAATGCTCTGTCTTGGGCTACCTCTGGTGGCTCCGGTTTCCGTGGTTCCCGTAAGTCCACTCCGTTTGCTGCCCAGGTAGCTGCTGAGCGTGCTGGTGAGATCGCCAAAGAATACGGCGTGAAGAACCTGGAAGTCATGGTCAAAGGTCCGGGTCCCGGTCGTGAGTCTTCCATCCGCGCTCTGAACGCGGCTGGTTTCCGCATCACTAACATTACTGATGTGACTCCGATCCCGCACAACGGTTGTCGTCCTCCCAAGAAGCGCCGCGTGTAACGCTGTAGCTACTTGGTCTAGGATTGTTGGAGAAAGAAGATGGCAAGATATATCGGTCCTAAGCTTAAGCTTAGCCGTCGTGAGGGCACCGACCTCTTCCTGAAGTCTGGTGTTCGTGCGATTGATTCTAAGTGCAAGATTGACACCGTTCCTGGTCAACACGGTGCGCGTAAAGCGCGTCTGTCCGACTACGGTGTGCAACTGCGCGAGAAACAAAAAGTACGTCGTATCTACGGCGTATTGGAAAAACAGTTCCGCAACTACTACCGCGACGCTGCCCGTCAAAAGGGTAACACCGGTGAAAACCTGTTGCAGCTGCTGGAAGGTCGTCTGGACAACGTCGTCTACCGAATGGGCTTCGGCGCCACTCGTGCTGAATCTCGTCAGCTGGTGAGCCACAAAGCCATCATGGTAAACGGCCGCGTTGTGAATGTTCCTTCTTTCCAGGTATCCCCTGAGGACGTGATCTGCGTTCGCGAGAAGGCTAAGAAGCAAGCGCGTATCAAAGCTTCCCTGGAAGTTGCTGGTCAGCGCGAGAAGCCGACTTGGGTAGAGGTTGACGCTGCTAAGATGGAAGGTGCCTTCAAGCGCCTGCCGGAGCGTTCCGACCTGTCTGCCGACATTAACGAACAGCTGATCGTCGAGCTTTACTCCAAGTAAAGCTAGCTTCTAAAGAGAGGACACAATGCTGGGTTCTGTAACAGATTTTCTTAAACCGCGGCTAGTTGACATCGAGCAAGTTAGCCCGACTCACGCGAAAGTGACTCTCGAGCCGCTTGAGCGTGGCTTTGGCCACACGTTGGGCAATGCCCTGCGTCGTATTTTGCTGTCATCTATGCCCGGTTGTGCGGTTACTGAAGTCGAGATCGACGGAGTACTGCACGAGTACAGCAGCAAAGAAGGTGTACAGGAAGACATTCTTGAAATCCTGCTCAACCTGAAAGGTATCGCTGTGAAGCTGGAAGGCAAGGACGAGGTAACTCTGTCCCTGACCAAGTCTGGAACAGGCCCCGTTACCGCTGGTGATATCACTCACGGTGATGAAGTCGAGATCGTAAACCCGGAGCACGTAATCTGCCACCTGACTGGTGCAAATGCTGAGATCAGCATGCGCCTGAAAGTTCAGCGCGGTCGTGGTTATGTGCCTGCTTCTGCTCGTGTTCACAACGATGATGAAGAGCGTCCTATCGGTCGCCTGCTGCTGGACTCCGCGTTCAGCCCCATCGTTCGCATCGCCTACAATGTCGAGGCGGCACGTGTGGAACAGCGCACCGACTTGGACAAGCTGGTTATCGACATGGAGACCAATGGTACTCTGGATCCGGAAGAAGCCATCCGTCGTTCAGCCACTATTCTGGCAGAGCAACTGGAAGCCTTCGTGGATCTGCGCGATGTCAGCGTGCCCGAGAAGAAAGAAGAGAAACCCGAGTTTGATCCGATTCTGCTGCGTCCTGTCGATGATTTGGAGCTGACAGTTCGTTCAGCGAACTGTCTGAAGGCAGAAGCTATCCACTATATTGGTGATCTGGTACAGCGTACCGAAGTTGAGTTGCTTAAGACTCCTAACCTCGGTAAGAAGTCCCTGACTGAGATCAAGGACGTGTTGGCCTCCCGTGGTCTGTCTCTTGGCATGCGCCTTGAGAACTGGCCGCCCGCCAGCATCGCTGACGAGTAATCCAGATTACGGGTTTCACAGATTTAGTTAGAAGGATAAGGTCATGCGCCATCGTTTGAGTGGTCGTCAACTGAACCGGAACAGCAGCCATCGTCAGGCTATGTTCCGCAACATGGCCAGCTCCCTGGTTCGTCATGAGATCATCAAGACGACTCTGCCTAAGGCAAAAGAGCTGCGTCGTGTAGTTGAACCGCTGATCACCCTTGCCAAGACTGATAGCGTTGCTAATCGTCGCCTGGCATTTGCCCGTACTCGCGATAACGCGATCGTGGCTAAGCTGTTCAATGAACTGGGCCCGCGCTACCTGGAGCGCGCCGGCGGTTATACTCGCATTCTGAAATGCGGTTTCCGTGCTGGCGACAACGCTCCTATGGCTTACATTGAGCTGGTAGACCGCCCGGCCGCTGCTGAAGCAGCTGCTGAGTGATAAAAGAAAAAGCCGGGCTTGTCCCGGCTTTTCTTTTAGTGGATTCTGATACTGCCTCTACTGCCTCTACTGCCTCTACTGCCTCTACTGCCTCTACTGCCTCTACTGCCTCTACTGCCTCTACTGCCTCTACTGCCTCTACTGCCTCTACTGCCTCTACTGCCTCTACTGCCTCTACTGCCTCTACTGCCTCTACTGCCTCTACTGCCTCGTTTTGTAAGTGAGAGATGATTTTTCAATAGTCTCTATATTTAAGTCGTTTATCTCTGCCTAAACGACAGGGGTTCTGTTGCATAGCCCAGAGTAGGGCAATGTCATCGTTCATTTGTCGTATAAGTAGGCCATGAGTCATGGAGTGTGGTGGCTATAGTGCCGTTGAGGGCTTGTTTCTGTGGATAAAGTTGTATAAAAGCTGTGTTTGGATATGAATAACTAAAAAAGTGCCGATTTTTACAATTTTATTGCAGAGGAGGGGTTGCCAGAACGAATTCGCTCCCTATAATGCGCCTCCATCGACAGGGCAAGCGGTAACGCAAACAAGCCGGTCGGTAGCCTAGAAAAGCCTTTGAAAATAAGGCTTGACTCGAGAAGGCGGTTGAGTAGAATGCCACTCCCGCAGCAGCCAAAAGCTGCGTCGCTCTTTAACAATTTGAATCAAGCAATCTGTGTGGGCACTCACAGCATCGAGCATCAAAAACAATTTTTGATATCAATGTCTGATGAAGTGACCAAAGCAACTTTTAGTTGCAGCAGTTAATTCAGCAATTCATTGAGCCGCCAACTCCTTGGTAACAAAGAGTGGCAACCAAACTTAAATTGAAGAGTTTGATCATGGCTCAGATTGAACGCTGGCGGCAGGCCTAACACATGCAAGTCGA